>DASROK010000423.1:0-4650 GCA_035646915.1 Gemmatimonadaceae bacterium | reverse complement strand
GCGGCGGCACGACGCTGACCGAGGGCCAGGTTGTACTCATCCGAGCCGCGCTCGTCTGCATTTCCTTCAATTCGGATACGCATGCCGGGGTTCGCAGTGAGCCACGGGATCTTGCGATCGAGTGTCGCTGCTGCATCCGGACGAATGTCATCCTTGTCGAAGTCGAAGTAGATCGGTGCTGTGATGGCTGCGGTGTCGACTGCTGCTGCTGCAGGCGCTGCAGGTGCTACGCAGGCAGGATCGGTCTGCAGGATTCCACCAAGTCCCGGATACGGGCACATTGCCGGCGGCGGAGCAGGCGGCGGCGGAGCGACGCACTGCGGCGATGAAGCCGGAATGTTCTCGAGTCCAGCGTAGGTGCACATTGCTTCACGACGCGCACCACCGAGGAGGAGCGAAAGTCCGCCACGGCCGATCAGGTTCAGGTTTTTGGTGTCCTTCATGTAATCGGCGAGACCGTCGATACGAAGGGCGACACGATTTGCGATTCCAAAGCGAAGTCCAACGTCACCGCTCACGCCATAGTTGTAGGTGAACTGGCGATCGGTGTTCGCTGCTTCGGTGCTGTAGTTGGAGCGGACTCCACCAGCGCCGAGGATGAACTGCACTCGCTTCGCAACTGGAATGTTGTAAAGCATGCGGACTGCGAACGAGCTGTAGTCAATCGGATTGTTGTTGAATCCGGCTGGTGCTGGCGGATCGCGGTCACGATCGGGTGTCATCTGGCCATCAGCTTCGAGCTCCCAGTGAACATCACTGAGAAATACGCCGACGCGTCCACCGTATCCGAATCCATCCTTCGGGTTGCCGGGGGCCTTGTCGTCGAAGTGAGTGTACTGGCCAAACGCGCCGAGCTCGATCATTCCGGGAAGTGCCCAGTCATCGCCGAGCTCGTCCCAGAACATGTAGGGCCGCCACGGCGCCAGGCTCATGTTCTCGGAGTTTCCCGAAAAAAGCGACCGGATGTCGGGACGCAGTTCGAGACCAGCCTGCGCACGCAGGTTGGTGTGTCCGTCGTACGTGGCACCACTGGTGCCGCCGATTTTGCCACCGTTCGGCATATAGTCGACGATGCCATCGACGCGGAGTCCTGCGATGCCGAGTCCGATGGTGAAGCCGACGTCGCCTTCGACGCCATAGTTGTAGCCGCGGGAATTCGATTGGATGTCCCGCAACTCGGTTCCTGATGGCTCATCGGGCTCGTATCCGGCGTACGAAGTGATTACGCCGCCAGCACCGATGTGGAATGCAGCAAGACCGGCGAATGGGAAGCTGTAGCGAATGCGGCCGGAGACAGGACCATACCAGATCTTGCCTGACTGGCCAGCACCCTGCTGCTCAGGGCGGTTCCAGGAATTCTCGTATTCGAGATTCCAGTTCGGAGCGAAATAGGCGCCGACCCGTCCGCCCGCGCCGAACACGTTATCGAGCTTCAACGCGTCGTCGAACTTTGTATACTGCCCAAAGCCGCCCAACAACAGCGTTCCCGGCTGCTGTGCCGCGGCCGTTCCGCCGAAGAGCAAGGCCGTCATTGCGCAGACGGTCCAACGTCTTCTCAACATGTGAATTACCTCTTTCGAATGGTGGATACAGCTACTTACAACCGGGACCATCGTTGTTGCGATTGCCGTCAGGCAGGATGTATGCCGGTGGACCCTCGGCTCCAGGGAGCGTCGGTTCCGCCGCAAAACTTAGCGAACTTTGAGTCACTCGCCAGCGCTCGCGTCGCATGAATCACGATAGGCACACACCGTTTTTCCGCGTTGCAAACATATGAGCACCAATGAGTTGGAAGTCCACTTCGTTCACGCCTGGTTGCGTCCGCTGGGCTTGCAAAATCAGAGCCACACATTCTTTAAATGTCGCCGACTCGCAAACCGCTTGTTCCCTGATTGTTGACTTCAGGAAATCATGAACGAGTCACAGCGTTTCGACGCCACCACGCTGCGCGCTCGCGACGACGCATTCGCTTGACCGTCGAACGCCACGCCTCCTTCATCTCCGCCGCATCGACAAATCGATCCGCCGGGGACTGCATCAGTGCTTTGCCGATCCACTCTGCCAGCGGCGGGGCGAAGCGAGTGAGATCGGGGGCGCCCGCAAGCTGCCGTGATAAAATCGTAGCCGCATCGCCATCGCCGAACGGAGGCTGCCCGCACAGCGCGAAGACAACGATCGCCGCGAGTGCGTAGAGATCGACAGATGCGCCCTGCGGTTCTCCGAGAAGCTGCTCGGGAGCCGCAAATGCGGGAGTTCCAGTAGTTCCTGTTACATCTTCGCCTGTTGCGTTCGCGATTCCGAAGTCCGTCATCCGCCATCGGCCATAACGATCGATGAGAATGTTCTCGGGCTTGAGATCGCGGTGCACAATTCCAATTGCGTGAGCAGCTGCAAGCCCGTCGAGCAGAGAATCGATCTGCGCCGAAATCTCTTCGAGCGTGCGCGCCCCGCTTCTCTCCACGAGACTCGCAACAGATCCTTCATCCGCGAGCTCCATCGTATACCACGACAGGTCTCCTTTGCTGTCCCAGTCGTAGATCGGAACGATTGCCGGATGCGCGAGCTGCGCAGCGAGCTTCGCTTCCGTCCAGAACGCCGCTACCGCTCTCGCATCCTCGGCGACATGCGGATGAAGGACCTTGAGCGCAACCTCGCGCTCGAGTGTGAGATCACGCACGCGCCACACGTTGCCGAAACTTCCCGCTCCGATCGCCGACAGCACCTCGTAGTCGTCGCCGAGTGCGTAGCGGATTCGAGCCTCCTCACTTTGATCCGCGGAAAAGTTTTCCGGGTCAGCCATGGGCACTACGCCGCCGCGTGTGAAATAAGCCGCGTCAGCAACGCGAAGAAATGCGGCCACCGATGGGAATCGCTCCGCTGGATCGGGAGACAGTGCGCGGTCGATCGCAGTCGCGAGTGTTGAAGGAGTCTCGGGCCTGAGCAGGCCCACCGGCGGGACGTTTTCTGCAGGAGGATCTTCGCCGGTGAGCGCCGTAAAGCATATCGCCGCAAGCTGCCACTGATCGCTCGAGGGTGTCGGCTTCCACTGATTGTCGGTCCATTCCGGAGGAAGCAGCGCAGCAGGCCGATGTTCCTCAGTCATTGCGACTGAAAGGCGAGGGCGCATTCCGTCGGGAATGTCTTCGCGCGGCACTGCCCATTGCCACTCCAGCAGCCACAGCCGGCCAGTCGCAGTGAGCCAGACCGTGTCGATTGTGAGCGCTCCGTGAGTCGTGCCGCTGTCGTGCAGATAGGAAAGAGTCGAGCCCGCACCGCGCACCACCTGCATCACGTAAGGAATCTCGACTTTCCCCAGGCGCTGCATGTGCGCGCGAACAGTTTCTCCGGTTACCCATCGCCTCAGGTAACCGGGACCTCGTTTTCGTTCGCGCTCGGCAACCCAGTAGTGATAAGTAGTGGGAATCGACGGATGACTTCTGTGGGCGAGCCGTCTCGCTTCGGAGTAGAGCCACGCATGGTGCGCGGGATTTGGCGCCGTCACGAGGGCGAGTGACCGACCGAGTCCGTCGTTCACCTGCTGATAGTGGCGGTGGTCTCCGAAAAGTCCGCCGCGTCCCCAGGACCATCCAGGCGGGAGATGCCAGCCGGCAATGTGCGGCGGCAGATGCAGAGTCTTGAGACCTTCTGCAGGAGTGCGCTTCGGAGTGCTCATGCCACGTGTGACTGAAGCGTGATCGAGATGCGCACGCCTTTTCCCTCTTCGCTTTCGAGATCGATTGCTCCGCCCCATGACTCTATCAACCGGCGGCTGATCGCGAGCCCCAGCCCGCTGCCCGTTGTGCGAGTGGAGAAATGCGGCTCGAATACGCGCGGCAAAGCCTCACGCGCGATTCCGGATCCATCGTCGCGAATCACGATGCGCGCGCTCCTGTCCGCTTTCGACAATGCGACGCTCACTCTCCGCGCACGCGCGAGCCGCGCGTTCTCGAAGAGATTGAGCAGCACATCACGAAGCTCATCCTTTCGCGCTCTCGCAAGCACGGGACGATCCGCGCCATCCAGTATCCAGTCCACTCCTCCAATTCCCATTTTCTCCAGCGAAACGACGTCACGTAATATCGCAGCGACGTCAACATCCTCTGCTGGGGGCAGCTCTTCGGGCGCGGTCCCGTAACGTGTGAAGGTCTGCGCGATCTTGTCGAGACGATCGATCTCGGAGAGAATACGCGAAACGTTGTCGTCGAGCACGCGATCAAAATCAACTCTCGGATCGGTGCGCGCACGACGCAGGTGCTGAACACCGAGGCGAATCGGGGTGAGCGGATTCTTGATCTCGTGCGCTACCTGCCGCGCCATCTCGCCCCATGCGATGACGCGCTCTGCACGTCTTACCTCGAGCCGAGCAAGCTCGAGGTCGCGGGCGAGAATTCTCGCCGCAAATCCGCTCAGCCAGAAAGCAGCGATGGCGCCGACGGCAGTCGCAAAAAGAACGAGCAGAGTGAGATCTCTTCTTCTCCGGTCGAGCACCACGTCATCACTGCGGGCAGGTGCTGACAAGACAACATTCTCCGGCTGGCTCGACGACACCGCGCGATAACCCCAGTACATCGTTGAACCTGCGATCTGTTCCCGCGATGTTGCCGAGAGCTCACCGTGAAGCGCGATGTTCACATGCACGCGGCGCGGAAT
>DASROK010000422.1:0-2004 GCA_035646915.1 Gemmatimonadaceae bacterium | reverse complement strand
CCATAGTTATGAACGGTGGGATTTCCAAGGTATGTGGCGATGGAACTCCTGCCGTGCCTGGCGTTAATAAGCTTAAGGTTCTGCGCCACCTCATCAAATGCTTCGTTCCAGCTGAGCCGTTCCCAACCCTGAGAAGTGCGGCGCACGGGATACTTCAGACGGTCTTTATCGTAGTGAAGATCTCCCAGCGCTGCGGCCTTCGGGCAGATGTAACCGCGGCTGAACGGATCATCTTTGTCACCGCGAATGTCGAGTTGTTGGCCGGCTTCAACGGTGATTTCGATGCCGCAAATCGCCTCGCAGAGATTGCAGGCGCGGTAATGAGTGGAGCTGTGGTCGGGGGCTGTCATGGCACGGTGCCAGGGAATTCCGAGTTGTTTCGCGCGAGCATTTTGGGAAGTCTCTTGACTCATGGGTGGAAGTTTCACGCCGTCGGCGGAGGATAGAGCCGATCAAACTCTGGATCACCGTGAAGCAGTGCGAGATCGGGATCCTGCCTGGTCCACGTCGCATCGCGGTAGCCCGACTCCCACGCTTTCTTGATAGCTTTCAGCGCGTCCGCCGCATTGTTCATGCCGCAGAAGACGCAGGCTATGTTGTACAGAATCATCGAGTCGTCAGGTCGGAGAGCCATGGCCATGTCTGCCTCTCGCTTCGCGTCTTCAAAGCGGCCCTGCTTGGCATAATCGCCACCCAGCAACACGCGGACGCGCGCGTCCTCTGGAATCTTCTTTAAGTGCTCTTCGTAGATCGCGACTTCACGATGCAGATAATTGTTTAGCGCATCCGTTTTCCCAAGCGCACCAAGAGCGTTGTGAATGGGAATGGTTGTATTGTAGTTCTCACCTGCGTGTGCGAGGGCCTCCTCCATAATGTCCACGATTTCCTGATACCGTCCGTCGGAGAAAAGGACGCGTCCCAGCAGATAGTAGCCACCATCGAGATCGGGATTCCGGCTTAGCGCCGCCCGCAACTTGTTAGCGGCCTCGTCGTATCGCCGCTCGGCGAAAATCACCCACGCCTCGGCCAATTGAATCTCGGGTGCGTCATTGTCATTCGCGCTCGCCTTCTGCGTCGCCGCAATCGCTCGATCGAGCCATTGTTGTAAGCGTTCGAAGTGGTAGTAGTACTGTGCGCAGACGTTTGCCAGCCCCGCGTGCGCGAGCGCGAAGTCCGGATCGAGTGAAACTGCGTTCTCGTACATCTGCAGGGCGAACAGCAGGTCCTGCCTGCCGACGCGACGAGCATAATTTCTTCCCCGCAGGTAGAGATCGTAAGCCTGCATATTCTCCGTCGGTTTAGCTGAGAGCGCCTTCTGCTCTTGCGGCGAGAGAGTGATGCGTAAAGCAGCAGCTATCTTCTGCGCGATCTCGTCCTGTACTTCGAACACGTCCTTCATCTCGCGATCATATCGTTCCGACCACAACGGAAAATCTGTAGCAGCGTCGACAAGTTGAGCGTTGATGCGTAATCGCGCCCCCGCTCGACGAAGACTGCCTACCAGCACGTACGAAGCGCCCATCTCCTTTCCAACCTGTCCGGCTGTCACCGATTTGTCACGGTAAGCCAGCACCATTGCCCGGGAGAATGTCTTCAGCCCTTTGATCTTCGACAACTCCGTGGTGATGTCTTCGGTAATACCGTCGCGCAGGTACTCGTCCTCTTTCATCCCACTAAGGTTTTCGAAGTAAAGAACGGCAATGGAGTGCTCTTTAGGCGTCGACGCGGTTCGCCGAACTCCACTTCCTCCGGTAGCGTGTTGTCCCGAGTTGAGATCGCGCTTCAATCTCTTGAGCGCCGTCTTTAGATCAGTGGCGCTCTGATAACGCAGGTCACGGTCCTTCTCCAGGGCCTGACCAATAATCCGGCTAAGCTCCGGCGGGAGAGCCGCATTGAACTGATTTAGCGGCGTCGGATCTCGATTCAGAATAGCGTCAAATACGACCGCCGATGTCTCTCCGTGAAATGGCACCATGCCGGTCGCCATTTGATAGAGGACGGTGC
>DASROK010000421.1:0-5869 GCA_035646915.1 Gemmatimonadaceae bacterium | reverse complement strand
CGGCATTGACCGCGCCGTCGCCTCGGTCGTCGAAGAGCTCAAGTCGATGTCGGTAGTCACGCAGGGCAAGAAGGAAATCGCACAGGTCGGCGCGATCTCCGCAAACAACGACAAGGAAATCGGCGATCTCATCGCTGAAGCGATGGAGAAAGTCGGCAAGGACGGAGTCATCACCGTCGAGGAAGCGAAAGGACTCGAGACAACTCTCGAGACGGTCGAGGGAATGCAGTTCGACCGCGGTTATCTCTCCCCGTACTTCGTGACGGATCCGGAGAAGATGGAAGCGGTGCTCGAGGATGCGATGATCCTCATTCACGACAAGAAGATCTCGTCGATGAAGGATCTGCTCCCGATTCTCGAGAAGGTCGCTCAGCTCGGCAAGCCTCTGCTCATCATCGCCGAGGATATCGAGGGTGAAGCGCTTGCGACTCTCGTCGTGAACAAGCTGCGCGGAACTCTCCGCGTGTGTGCCGTGAAGGCCCCTGGCTTCGGCGATCGCCGCAAGGCGATGCTGCAGGACGTCGCGATTCTGACTAACGGTCAGGTCATCAGCGAGGAAGTTGGATTCAAGCTCGAGAACGCAGTCATCACCGACCTTGGAAAGGCGAAGAGAATTGTCGTCGACAAGGACAACACCACGCTTATCGATGGCGGCGGTGAAGACGACAAGATTCAGGGCCGCATCAAGGAGATCAAGGCGGCAATCGAGAAGACGACGTCAGACTACGACAAGGAGAAGCTGCAGGAGCGTCTCGCGAAGATCGCGGGCGGTGTTGCGGTGATCAACGTCGGAGCTGCAACCGAGAGCGAGATGAAGGAGAAGAAGGCTCGCGTCGAGGATGCACTGCATGCGACTCGCGCTGCGGTCGAAGAGGGAATCGTGCCTGGCGGCGGAGTTGCTTTCGTGCGCGCACAGAAAGCCCTCAAGTCACTCAAGCTTGACGACACCGACGAGCAGATTGGCGTCGGCATCATCAGCCGCGCGATCGAGGAGCCGATCCGGATGATTGTTCAGAACGCCGGTGGTGAAGGCTCGATCGTGATCGAGAAAGTTCGCAACTCGAAAGAGGCGAACTTCGGCTACAACGCGCTCACCGATGAGTACGAGAACCTGGTCGAGGCTGGCGTAATCGATCCGACGAAAGTGACTCGCACTGCTCTTCAGAACGCCGCGTCGATCGCGGGACTTCTGCTCACGACCGAAGCACTGATCGTCGAGAAGAAGGAAGAGAAGAATGGCGCTCCCGCAGGTGGTCCTCCGGGCGGCATGGGCGGAATGTACTAGGAAGTATTTACCGGTTGAAACAAACGGGGCCGCGAAATGCGGCCCCGTTTGTCTTACTGCCCCGGAGGGGGAACGCCAACTGTCCCGCTGCATGCGACAAATGGAACAGAGGCCGCACACACAACGGGAACGGATCCACCGTTGTGCCGGATATTGTTCCCTTTCAAATCAAGCGGTCCTGCAGCATCGACCAGCAGCTGGTTCCCGCTTCGAATTGAAGCGTTCGTGCCGGCCCTGAGTGAGAATGCGGCCGCCGCCTCCACCGATATCTGTCCCCCGCGAATTGTCATGTCGCCGCCGGCGTCGAACACCAGCGGACTCACCGATTTGATGAACGCCAATTTCTGCTGGAGCTGAGCGACAGTCGCCTCGAGCGCCTCGATCCTGTGCGTCAGGGCGAGGATTGTCGTATCAGGACTCGTCAACGACAATCGAGACACTATCTGAGCGTTGGTATTCGTCGGCAACGTGAGGAAAATCAACAGCGCAATGGAGAGAGTGAGACGCATGCACCTCATTGTATCCTCCGGGTAGGTTGCACATCTCTTCGCACGAAGGTAGCATTTTTGGAGACAACGCACTAACAAAGCGAGAGGAACTGCCATGCGTGCCACCCTCACGACCCTCGTCGCGCTCGCGGTGTTTTCAGTGCCTGCTGCCTCGCAGATATCAGGCAGCATACTCTCCCGGGAGCCCAAAACAACGCTGTTTCGAATTGGGATGCTCTCCGCTCCGAATCCCTCGACTGCTCGTCGGGGCCAGCAGAACGTGACAGTACAGCTAACCGCAGTGGGTACGCACTTTTCTCAGGGAGTTACGACGCTGAGCTTCGGTTCAGGAGTGACGATTGTCTCTCCCGTGACCGTCGCTTCCCCAACATCGGCAAGCGCGGTCGTCAGTGTCGATGCAGCTGCGCCCGCTGGCGCACGTGCAATCTCGGTGAGCACTGGGACAGAGGTTATTTCATTGAGCGACGGTTTTACAGTGCTGGAAAATCCGGATTCGTTCGGCAAGGCGTGCTATGTACCAACGAGTCTGGGTATGCTCTACAAAGGCACGAGCAAACGGGTCGATGGTTTCATCGATATGGCGGCCGTTGAGGACTGGTTCACCGTCACCGCACCCGTCGGTACGAGTCTCAAATTGACATTGGCGCCAGTTGGCGCGGGATCGGAATTCGAGATCACGACATTCTCGGGCTGTGGAACGCCGGCGGCAGGAACTGTGGCTGGTGTTTCCCCGAAAGAGATCATCGTACCTGCGGGTCCACAGCAAACGGTTCTGATTCGCCTGAGCGCATCGCACTGGAATGCAGCGAGCTCCCGTTTCTCGCTGACATTAAGCGCGAATTAGCGCGCGTTAAAAAGCGCAAACAGACGGTACATACTTTGCTTTGATACCGGGTTATCAGAATCAACAGATAACCGGGAACTTTTTTCATGATGCATAAATCTTTCAGGAAGTCAGCTGCAGTCGCAACGGCCGTGGTGGTGGTCGCGACGCTTGGTGCAATGACACGCGCGAGTGATCCGACTGAGAATACGGCGGCTGTTTACATGATCGCGGATCTGTCGGACAAGATCCTTTACGTGCACGGAACAGATTCAGTCGGCTACTACGACATCTCGACAGGAAAAGACGGATATCCAACTCCTACTGGAAATTTCAAGATCAGAAAGCTGACCTGGAACCCGAGCTGGACCCCGCCCGATTCAAAATGGGCCGCGAAGAAAAAACCTGCCGCGCCGGGAGATCCGAAGAATCCAATGAAAGTCGTGAAGATTTTCTTCAAGGAGCCGGACTATTACATCCACGGAACTGCCGACGTTGGCAGCCTTGGCTACTCGGAGTCGCACGGATGTCTTCGCATGGCTCCTGACGATGTGATGAAAGTCGGCATGTGGGTCATGCAGCACGGCGGCCAGCCGCAGGAGGAAAACTGGTTCATGCGGTTGATCCACTCGCGCAACGAGGAGAAAGTCGTATATCTCTCAAAGCCCGTTCCAATCCGCGTTCAGCCATGAGATGATATGACCCAGAGCCCGTTTCTCGAGAGATCCCGATACTATCTCGCTTACGAGTATCCGACTAAAATCCGGCTCGCCGTGGAGAATCTCGACGATGCGGTAATGTGGAAACGGCCCAACGAGGAATCGAACAGCATCGCGAACCTGCTGCTGCATCTCGCTGGAAACGTCCGCGAGTGGATCGTCTGCGGAATAGGCGGAACGTTCAGCGATCGAAATCGCGCCTCCGAATTTGCAGCGAAGGAAGGTTTCACCAGGCCGCAGCTCCTTTCAGCTCTCAGTGAGAGCGTACTCGGCGCAGACAAGGTGCTTGGATCGCTGAGCAATTCGGATCTCGAAAAGGAAATCACCATCCAGGGGCGCGACACAACGGTGTTTGCGGCGATCTATCACGTTGTGGAGCACTTCTCGATGCACACCGGCCAGATCATCATGCTCGCGAAGATTTACAGGCCCGGCTCAGTGCACTTCTACGAGAACGCCGGCGGAATTGCGGTCCCGGTATGGGGCGGAACGGAGCGGATGAAAAGCATTTGACCGTTGCAACAAGGGGGTACAGTGAACAGAATCATGTGAGATTCGATCCCCAATCCCGGAACCCGTTCATGGCCGCAACAAAAATCCTTGCACCACTTGTCTTCATCATTGCGAATGTCGCCGGCGCGCAAACTCCGACAGCTTCGGGCGCATTCGTGTCGACCCTCGGTAACGATACGATCCAGGTCGAGCGCTATACGCGGACAGGTGACAAGCTGGAGGGCGACATTCTACGAAAATCGCCAAGGGTTCAGGTCGTTCACTATGTTGCCGACATAGCGACTGGAAGAATCAAGGGCATGTCCGTTACAACGCGGCCGTACGGGACCGATCCCGAAGCAGCCGCTGCATTCTCGCTCGTCGCATTGCTCGCAGATTCAACCGCAAATGTCGATGTGCTGCGAGCTGGCAGACCCGATACGGCCAACAGCGGGGTAAGAAAATTTCAGGGACGCGCGATTCCGACCGTTCCTGGCTCGCCACCCTCAGCAGGTCTCTACGAGCAGACGCTGGTGCTTTATCCTGTCGCCGCGCGCGACAGCGTGGTGTTGAACCTGGTCGGCGCAGGACTTGGTGAGAATCCGAACCTCCGGCTCATTCGCCGCTCGCGCGATACCGTTGCGTACGTCTCGAGCTTTCTTCCGAACTGGACTGAAATCGCTGTCGTCGATCCAGCCGGCCGCCTGATGTCAATCGATGCATCCGCGACAACCGTAAAGGCAGTCACGCGGCGTGTGAGCAATCTCGATTTCGATGCCGTCGCAAAAGCGTGGGGCGCGTATGAAGCAGCGCATGGACCCGCTGGACAGATGTCACCGCGTGACACTCTTCGCGCAAGACTTGGAAGCGCGAATGTCGAAATTCAATACAGCCGGCCGCTCAAGCGCGGTCGCGTAATCTTCGGGAATGTCGTTCCGTGGAATCAGGTTTGGCGCACCGGCGCAAACGCGGCGACGCAGCTCACAACATCTGCCGATCTCATGATCGGAACTACAGCGTTGCCCGCAGGCAAGTACACCCTGTGGTCTCTGCCGACTCCCACAGGAGCAAAACTGATCATCAACAGTCAGACGGGCCAGTGGGGAACGGACTACGACATGAGCAAGGACTTCGCGCGCGTGGATCTCACCCAGGCCATGCTGGCAAAGCCGGTGGAAGAGTTCACGTTCGCGATGACTCCGAGCGGCAATGCCGGAGTTCTCAAATTTTCCTGGGATGACCGCGAGTATTCGGTCCCGATTCGCGTCAAGTAACAGGAGACTGTCCACACAATGACAATCCGCAGAACGGCGCTTGCGGCAGTGACTCTTCTCACTGTCGCGGCGCCGGTCGAGGCGCGCGCGCAGCAGCCGGATCCGCGCCTCTACTCATCGCTCCGCTGGCGAATGATCGGGCCATTCCGCGCCGGCCGAACTGTCGCCGCGGTCGGCGTGTCAGAGCGGCCCGGAGTGTTCTACATGGCGCCCAACAACGGTGGCGTGTGGAAGACCACCGACTATGGTCGAGTGTGGAAGCCGATCTTCGATGACCAGCCGACGAATTCCGTAGGCGCTCTCGCAGTCGCTCCGTCGAATCCCGACATCATCTTCGTCGGAAGCGGCGAAGGATTGCAGCGTCCGGACCTGTCGACCGGTGACGGCATCTACAAATCCGTCGACGCCGGCAAAACCTGGGAACATCTCGGTCTGCGCGACGGACAGCAGATCGGCCAGATTCTCGTCGATCCAAAAAATCCGAATCGTCTTTTTGTCGCGGTGCTCGGCCATCCGTATGGACCGAATGAAGAGCGCGGCGTTTTTCGCTCCACCGACGGAGGAAAAACTTTTCAGAAAGTTCTTTATCGGGACGAAAACACTGGCGCAATCGAGCTTGGGTTCGATCCAACTGATGCGCGGATTGTCTACGCTGACATGTGGGCAGCACGGCAGGCGCCATGGGAATCAGGAGGATCATTCAACGGCCCCGGCAGCGGATTATTCAAGTCGACGGACGGCGGCGATACATGGCGTCAGCTCACAAA
>DASROK010000420.1:0-8422 GCA_035646915.1 Gemmatimonadaceae bacterium | reverse complement strand
AGATTGGACACGGTAATCCACCCGCCATATCCCATCAGTCGCTTCGCTAATCCGATGTCGGCCCGCTTCAAGCTCCCGCGAAGCTTGAAGAAGAACCGGCAACGAACGTAATAGGCGGCGCAACCGATCACTCGAAGCGCGACGAGGCCAGCGCAGATCCAGTCGAGACGCAAGGAGAATCGGATCACAATCACCGGCACCAGGTACGTTCCGATACCGACCACAATGCGTATGACATTTATCCAGGCGAAATCGAACACGCCTTCGAGAGCACCGCGAAATCCAGCGGACAGGATTACAAAGAAGAGTCCGCAGCCGAGCACTCTTGCAGTGTTCACTGCTTCGTTTCTGAGCGCGGCCGGAATGCGTTCGAGGTTCCCCAACCAGGGCGCTGAGATGTAGAGCAGCGAGCCGCCTATCAAACCGAAGATGCCCATCGCGATTAGCCCGGTTGCAATAACCGGCACGGCGCTGTCAGTCGAGAGCCTGTACTCGCGTGCAACAAGCTGTGTGATGGCCCGACTCAGCCCAAAATCGAATATGCTGAAATAACCGACGACTGCCCACGCAAGAATCAGCAATCCGTATCGGTCCGCTCCCAGATTGCTGAGGAGAAGCGGCATGCATACAATCGCGAATCCAAACGGAATGCCGGTTCCCAGCAGGTTCCATATTGAACCCGTGAGCCAGTGCGGCTTTCGGCTCACTCGTTAAGCCCGCCGCGGCGGAGAAACCGCGGCGTAGCCTGATCGACCAACTCGAAGAATTCTCTGGATTCCGCTGTCGGCGCTGTCCGGGCGGCCGAAACTCCATATGCAAGAAATGCGATCACCACTCCGAGTAGCCCGCCGGCGATGCCACCCAGGAGCGCCTTCGTCACCGAGTGTCGCGGCTCGGGCAAGACGGGAATCTGAGGCTGCTCGATGAGGGTGATCACCGGAGTATTGCGAACCTCACTGATTTTGGCCTCTTCACGGCTCTGGCTCAAAGACGTGTAATTCTGCTGCCGCAGCAACACTTCGCGTGCGAGACGGTCCTTTTCCAGCGCGAGCTCCGGAGAGCTGGAGACTCCACCGCGATTATTCTTTTGGAATTCCTGCAGCCGGTTTTCTGCTTCGCGAAGCGCGCGTTGAGCGTCGAGAGCCTGGGTCTCGACGAACCGACGTTCTGCACCAGCCTGTGTCTTCCGCGACTCGAGATTGAACTGATTGAGACCAGCAACGAGGCTGTTCGCAACCGCGTACGAGACACTGGGCCATTTGGTTATCACGGTAAGCTTCACGGCTCCAAGCTTTTTGTCTTCCCCTACAACGACCTTCTTTCGCAGCGCGCGCACTGTGCGTTCGAGCCGAAGCGCCGGAGAGGCAGGCTTTACCCGCAGGAGGTCCATGATCGCAGCACGCCGACCGATTTCAGTAACGTTCAGCGTATCTCCTGCAATCGGCTGCAGGAGCGCCCGTGACTTGAGTAATTCGGCATAAACTGGGGGTCCCCACCCATTGCCTCCCCCCGATGGAAGCTTGATCCCGAGTTGTCCGGCGGCGAGAGAGAGCCCCGAGGGGAATTCGTTAGCGGGTTCCTCGGGAATGATCGTCGCGCTTGCAGCGTAGACCCGGCTGCTGAGCAAAGCGGCAGCCAGTCCTGCTCCCGCGCCGAGAAAACCAAGCGCCAGAATCAGACGGCGCCTGCGGAGCACGGCAGTACCTATCGCAAGCAGTGAGATGGTCTCTGCAGGATACCTCGAGGTATCGCGGTGGAGCGTTGGTTCCTTCATCTCATCATGTGATTGACCTGCGCCGGCTGCCCCATTCTGTGGGCGGAATATCTGCTGGTGGCGAATTGACCACAAGTGGCATGATCTCGCGTGTGAAGTCGATGTTACTTCGCTCAGTCTTTCCGCCGATCGAACAAGTCGCGAGCTTATAAGAACAATCCCAAGAATGGGCGCGACCGGTATACCTGTGATTCGTCGGCTTATTGTAATCGGAGCAATTCTCACTGCGTCGGCAGCAGGCTGTTCTCAGTCTACTGAGCCCGTATCAGACGGATTGCCAGTCGAGGTGACGCTGGCAAATCTCAGCGTCCCTGTTCTCGCGGCTTCGAATGACCGGATCTTTACATCGTCATTTGTCGACTCTGGAAGTCGCGCTCTGGATTCACGATCGCTTTCCGGCGATCTCCGATGGACGACGGCGGTTCCCGCATGTCCGGCCGGCATCAGGTGCACACTCGCCGTCGATGGTTCTTCGAATCTTTATCTCAACACGGTTGCCGGGCTCATGTCGAGGTCAGGGTCAACCGGTGCTTTGCGATGGACGCTGAAGGATGTCGTGGCCCCTGCAATTGCGATCGGCTCGGCGGGGCGTCTTTACGCTCCAGGAATGCCGTTCTCAGCAACTCAGCTCATGCATGCGGTCGATGTCAACTCTGGAGCAATTCTCTGGAGCTCAATTCTTCCTCCAAACTTCGACGCCACCGCGGCACTTCTCGATGAAGCACGAGCAGTCGTGTATGCGATCGGGCGCGGGGCCGTCACCGCGCTCGACACTCAAACTGGCGCGATAAAATGGATTACATCACGGAATTGTTTTGCGGGAAGCGACGGAGCGCTCGCCTCTGACGGAACGATTTACGTGACCTGTGACAGCAATGGTTCATCGGCGTTGATCGCGTACGACCCAGGAGGGACCGCAAAATGGGAAACAAACCTGGGAACTAATGCCGGAACGCTTTCGCCTCTGATCGATGGAAATGGGCTGGTTTATGTTGCGAACGTTAATTCGCTCACGGCGCTCAATAAGGATGGGAGTGTCGCGTGGCGACTCGCGGGTTTATTTCGAAACGTGACGCACCCCGTTATCGACTCCGACCACAATGTGTATATATCCGCTTCGCGAATCAGCAACATAAGCGGGCGGTATCTGATCTCTGTGAACAACGGCCAGATTGTCGAGACAAAAGGCTTGTTCCCATGCGGTGGCTCACTCCTCTTGAACAGTTCAGGCCGACTTTACTGTGCGGAAGTCGCACTTCTCATCTACATGCAGACAGCGGGAGCCGACCAACTGGCTCAATGGAGTCAGCTGAGTCACGATTCGAACAGGACCGGACGCAGATAACACGATAGATCAGCCCTGCTTCGACAGATGTTCGCGATGAGCAAGATACCAGTCCACGGTCTTTTGAATTCCTGTATCGAACGTTTCTTCAGGTCGCCAGCCGAGCTCATTCTCTACGACCCGCGAATCGATTGCGTAGCGGAAATCGTGTCCGAGCCTGTCAGTCACTGAAGAAAGCAGCTCAGCGTACTTCCCGCTTTTTCTCGGAGCGCGCTCGTCAAGAAGACCGCAGATCAATCGCGCAATGTCAATGTTGCGACGCTCGCTCCTGCCACCAATCAGATACGTATCTCCATTCTTTCCTTTTCTGACAACCATATCGATTGCCGAGCAATGATCCTTCACATACAGCCAGTCGCGAACATTGAGACCTGCTCCGTAAATCGGAATTGGCTTCTCAGCGAGCGCGCTTCTGATCACCGTTGGAATGAACTTCTCCGCATGCTGATACGGTCCGTAGTTGTTCGAGCAGTTTGTGATCGTCACCGGCAAACCGTACGTGTGATGATACGCGCGCACCAGATGATCTGACCCAGCTTTGCTCGCCGAATACGGAGAGTTGGGAGAGTAAGGGGTGGTCTCGCTGAATGGCGGATCGGATTCGGTGAGACTTCCAAAGACCTCATCAGTCGACACGTGATGAAACCGCACGTCACCGCGGTTTCCATTCCCAAGCCAGGCAGTACGCGCGGCTTCGAGAAGCGTGAACGTTCCAACGACATTGGTTGTGATAAACGCCGCAGGCCCTGTGATCGAACGGTCCACATGCGATTCGGCCGCGAAATGAATCACAGTGTCGATCTGCTTCTCATTCATCAAACGATTCACTAGCGATGCATCGGTGATGTCGCCCTTCACGAACTGATGCCGCGGACTGGACATCACGCGCGCAAGATTCTCGAGAGATCCTGCGTACGTCAGCGAATCGAGCGTGACCACGTTCGCGGTTGAATCAGTCTCCAGCAAATGCTCGACAAAGTTTGCGCCGATGAATCCGGCGCCGCCCGTCACAAGAACGTTTCGCGGTGAATGTCCTGTGCTGCTCAAGAAATTCTCTCCATGGTGTCCTTCAATGCCTCACGCCACGGCCTCGGCTCGACACCAAATGCAAGCTGAAATGAGCTTGTATCGAGAACGGACCAACGCGGCCGCCTGGCTCTGGTGGGAAAGTCGCTTGTAGGAATCGGAAGGATGCTCGGAGCCGAAGTTTCCCGACCCTCGAATATCGCCCCCGCGAATTCGAACCAGGTCGTAGGTCCTGCATTGCAGAAGTGATAAGTGCCTGATACATACGACCGCATCATGAGGTTCGCAGTACACAGCAACGCGCGAGCAAGATCCTGGGTTGATGTCGGGCAGCCGTGCTGGTCATTCACAACCCTGATCTCCCGCTTCTCTTCTGCGGCGCGCAGCATTGTCCGGAGAAAATTCTTGCCCTCATGACTGTAGACCCATGACGTCCGCACGATCACATGCTCAGGGCAGGCATCCTTCACCGCAAGCTCACCCGCTAGCTTCGATTCACCATACACGTTGATAGGTGCAGGCCTATCGTCAGGCAGATACGGCTGGGTCGATTCTCCGTCGAAGACATAATCAGTCGAGATGTGCAGGATTTGCGCGCCGTTCACTTTTGCGGTTCTCGCAATGTTCTGCGCGCCAGCCGCATTCACGGCCATCGCGCTCTCCACTTCCAGCTCCGCCGCATCGACGGCGGTATAGGCGGCAGCATTGATTATCACATCCGGGCGAGCGTGACCGATCACTCCTTCCACCGCATCCGCATCGGTGATGTCGAGATCAGACCGGGCGAGCGCGATTACATCCCACCCGCGATCAACGGCCTGCCGCACCAGCTCGGAGCCGGTCATTCCACCGGCGCCAGTGATCGCAACCTTCATCCAGTGAAACGGGGCAGGTCCGCGCGGGTGTCGGTCAGCCGAAGAAGCCTGGAATCCTTTGCAGAAACGATCGGATCCTTCTCAGGCCAGGTGATTCCAATCGAAGGGTCGTTCCATGCAACGCCCCGATCGTCTGCCGGATCATAGAGCGTGGTGCACTTGTAGATCACGTCTGCCACTTCGGACATCACACAGAATCCATGGGCAAATCCGGGAGGAATCCACATCGAGAAGAGATTCTCATCGTTCAGCTCTTCACCAGTCCATTGTCCGAAAGTGTCTGAACCCATGCGGACGTCGACTGCAACGTCGAAAATCTTCCCGCGCGCGGCGTGAACGAGTTTTCCCTGAGGCGACCTGCGCTGATAGTGAAGTCCGCGCAATACGCCTTTCGTGGAGCGGCTGTGATTGTCCTGCACAAACTCCGATGGGATACCTGATCCAGCGAGCATCTTTGTGCTGAACGTCTCCGCAAAGAATCCGCGATCGTCGCGGAATACTTTCGGCTCGAGCACGAGCACACCGGGAAGGGAAGTCTTTCGGATGTTCATGAAAGGCTGGTCCTATTCGATCAGTGAGGTCAGGTACTCGCCGTAACTGCTCGATCCCATTTTCTTCGCGAGCGATGAGAGCGCCGCTGCATCGATGTAACCCATGCGGAAAGCTGTTTCTTCGGGCGACCCGATCTTGAGACCCTGACGTGCTTCGACAACAGCGACAAAGTTGGACGCAGCGAGAAGCGCTTCATGCGTACCGGTGTCGAGCCATGCGTTGCCCCGGCCGAGTGTCTCGACGCGAAGCTTGCCAAGCTCGAGATAATGCTTGTTCACGTCAGTGATCTCGAGCTCGTTGCGCGGCGACGGCTTAAGCGATTTCGAGATTTCCACGACATCATTGTCGTAGAAATACAATCCTACAACCGCATAGGGAGATTTCGGATGCTCGGGTTTTTCTTCGATGCTCCGCGCTTTTCCGGTCTCGTCGAAGTCGACCACGCCGTACCGCTCCGGGTCCTTAACGTGATACGCGAAGATAGTGGCTCCATCTTCTTGTCTGGCAACGTTTTGCAGCTGGTCGCTAAGACCGTGTCCAAAGAAAAGATTATCACCCAGAACAAGCGCTGCACTGCTCGTTCCGATGAATTGAGATCCGATAATGAACGCCTGGGCCAGACCCTCTGGCGTCTCCTGAACGGCGTAGGAAAGCTCCAGCCCAAGATGACTTCCATCACCTAACAGGTCGCGAAATCTCGGCGTATCGGCGGGCGTGCTGATGATCAGGATCTCACGAATGCCCGAGAGCATCAGGGTCGTGAGCGGATAGTAGATCATTGGCTTGTCATACACTGGCACGAGCTGCTTGCACACGACCTTGGTCGACGGCCAGAGACGCGACCCGGACCCGCCGGCGAGGATAATTCCTTTCCTCATGCCGCTCTCAGTCGCGACTGAGTGTCGCGAAGCGTGAGGGTTGCAAGCAGCGTCAGCGCGATGACGATGCTCACCGACATCCACATCAGCGAACGATTCACCAGGCAGAGTATCACTACCACCGAAAGCGAAACGATGAGGTTACGGCTGTTCAATGCTTTCACGTCGAGGGCATCGAGGATGCTGCGCATGAGGATGTAGACTGCGTAGGGAATTGCGCCGATGAGCGCCGTGCGGAAATAAGGTATGGCCGGTAAGAATGCCTGTCCGAAATACCACCTGATGAAAGGGGGTATAAGGAGCTCGCCAATCACCACTCCCAGAGTGGCGAGCAATATACCGCCTGAAAGAATGCGAAGAACAAGTCTTCTCAATCCGGCCATTTCGCCCGTGGCTACCTGGGCGCTCGCCTTCGGCAGCACCACGAGGCCAACCGGAGCGAAAGCGCTCGCAACCATAGTGAGTACTGAAAGCGCAGCGGAAAACTGTCCAGCATTGACGACTCCGTGCGCCCGTACGGCAAGCAGGGACGGAATTGCAAAGAGTCCCACGAGCGCAAATTCTCCGGGTACACGAGGGAGCCCGAATCGAAGGAGCACTCCGAGATGTTCTGTGATGCTGAAGAACCCGCGCCACTCGGATCGTTCACGATAGAGACTGTGGATCAACGCAATCGCGCTTGCAGACAGCCACATCGTTCCTGTCAAGCTGAGAATTGCCGCTGCATTCTTCTGCCCAAATGCGAATGCCAGAGGGGGCACCAGGGCGAGGTCGATTATCTGCAGCACGTTTGCGAATTTCATCTCCGATCTGCCTCGATAGACCGCATAAACCATCGAGTGCAGCGCGATTCCCGCCAACGCTATGGTTACCGGCGGAACCAGATGGTTCAGGGATGTGCTTCCAAAGAGAAGCATCGCCCCAAAGCCAGGCGCTGCGTTGAGCAGAAGCGCAATCGTAAGCGGGGGAAACAATCCGGCGGTCAGTGTTGCAGTTGCAAAGCTGCTTTCTGAAAAGCCTTCCATCGCACCCGCTCGTGCAATCGCGATGTATCGTGGTGCAGCGATACCAAGTCCCATGACAAGCGGCAAATAAAGGAGTGCGACGGCCCGCCGGCTAAGCGTGTATTCACCAAACCCCGCTGGTCCAAGCAGTGACGCAGCGAGCTTCAGGATCAGAACCCCCGAGATGGTCACGAGCAGCTCGGTGACCATTGTCCACGCGAGCTGAACGCGCATCAGTAAATCACGTATCGAACACCGAGCAGCGCGTTCACGTTTGTCACATCAGACTTGAAGTCCCGATTGAAGTCGCGCACGAGCGTGAGACCGTATGTCAGCTCGAACGAATTGAAGAACCGCGTTGCCTCGTACCCCACTGCGTGAGTTACGTCAATCGATCGGGGAGATCTCACACCCAGCAGGGTATAGTCACCATTTTCCTGGCGCACGATTCGAGTCCATGACGCAGTCCATCGACCCTTTGGTGTGAAATGATCGACAGCTGTGACTGAACCCGCACCAGTTCCAACGCCGACGTCCGCGCCAAGCATCTGGCCTTTGTATGTGTGTCCCTGACGAATCAGGCCATGAACGTACATCTCTCCTTCACCACGATACCGGGCAAGCTGGGGAAGCTGGAAGTTCATGATTTCCATTCGGCCTGCAGTCATTGAGGCCGCCGATTCCTTGAATACTTTTCTTGCGCCGATTGAATAAGCGCGCGAGTGGTCGATTTCCTGTTCGAGGTCACGGAAATCATAGCTGTGATCATCGCGCCCATACTCCGCGCTTATCTCGAATCCACTGCGCGGAAGTACCCAGCGCGCAAATACCGAAATCAGCTGATTGTCGGCGATCCCAACGGATTGATCTGGCGGAAAGCGAGGATCTACGATCGCGTCGGCAGAAAGATCCTTTTTCAAAATTCCCTGAAAAACCTTCGTCGCATAGCTTCGCGGCAGCCCTGAAAC
>DASROK010000419.1:0-6238 GCA_035646915.1 Gemmatimonadaceae bacterium | reverse complement strand
ATCAGGGGCAGGCCCCATCACGCGTGCCGAGACTGCTTCGATCGAACGGTGTCGTCGGAATTGTGGGCGATCAGGATGCGCGGCGATCGGGAATCTTCGTTCCATTCTTTGGCCGGCCGGCGTCGACTCATCGCGGTCCTGCGCTGTTTGCGTTGAGGCTTGGCGCTCCGGTTTTCTCATGCATCGCCCGGCGTCTCCCGGGTGATGAAGTTCGCTACGAGGTGCGAGGAGAGAGAGTGGAGTTCGAGCGCACAGGTGAGCTCGACCGCGACGTGACTGCGCTCACCGCCGAGCTTGCACTTCGTCTGGAGAAGGAAATCCGGAGGGCGCCAGAACAGTATTTCTGGTTTCACAAGAGGTGGAAAACTCAGCCCGGCAGGTAGATCTTTCCTAATTGCACAGACTACTTTATGTTATAAAGCAGCATTCACGCACCGAGGATCGACACATGGGTCTCACTGGAAGAGTGCTCGCTCGATGGGTGCAGCTTGCTGCGCTCGCCACTGCCACGTCGCTGCTCGTTTATCTCGCGGTTCAGCAGGTAGGCCGCCAGACTGCGAATGATCCGCAGCTCCAGGTTGCGCGCGATGCCGCTGTTGCGCTCGCCGGCGGACAACCAGCTCCATCGATCGTGGCCGGACCGCAAGTCGATATCGGGCGGAGTCTTGCTCCATGGATAACGATTGTCGACGAGCGGGGAACTATCGTGAGCTCATCGGCGAGTCTGCACGGGAAGGCACGCACAGTTCCAATCGGCGTGCTCGAGCACGCGCGCGCGAGTGGCGAGGAAAGAGTGACGTGGCAGCCGGAGCGCGGAGTCCGCATGGCGACAGTCGTGGTGCATAATCGAAACGGTGGATTTGTTGTCGCGGGCCGGTCTCTCGAGGAGAGCGAAGCGCGAACCACTGCTTACGGCAGAATGATTCTCTTCGGCTGGTTTGCGACGCTCATCGGACTGCTTGTGATTGTCACCGCAACAGAGGCGCTGCTGCCGAGAAAACTCGCCGTAGCCTAGATACAATGGAATGCTGAATACTGAATGCTGACGTAGTGAGGAACTAGAACAAGGATTTCCTCGGTTTAGTTCCTCTCTACGTCAGCATTCAGTATTCAGCATTCTATTACTCTTCCTCGCCACCAACGAGTGGCCGTCCCGGCAACGCCATTCGACGGTAGAAATCGTTCGTAAAAACCTGAACCGTCTCGACCGACCATTTCGCGCAACCCGATCCGAGACACTGATCGGGAAACCACGGCCGCTTCGACGACACGAGAGGAGAAGGCGCGAACTTGTTCTTCAGCCGGGACTCCAGCGTGTGATGCTTGCCACGCTCATCATCCCATTCGGCATCATATGACAAAAGTGCATCGCGCACCCTGATGAGATTGTCAGCATCGAGATACGGCTGCCTGCCCGGATTGTATTGATCGGCATCGGCCACCGAGAGCGCGAGCTGATACCGCTGCAGCACCTGCACTTTCGATATGCGCGGCCACGCATCGAGCAGAAGATCGAGCTCGCGCCTCACTGGCGGCTGGTTCGTCTGACTGAGCTTCCTCACCTCGAGGTACAGCTCATTGATCGAAGCGGAGAGATACGCTACTGACGAAATCACCGCCGCAGTAACGAACGCGCGATACTGCCACTTCTCACTCGGCGGAACATCACCTCCGAGCGCCTCGATGTCTTCTGCACTCTTTGCAAAGTGATGAGCGGAGATGATGTGATGACGCGACAGGCGGTCTCTGCTCCAAGTGGCCTCTTCACCGGCAAGTCCCGCGCGTCCTCCGCGCGGAACTCCCCTGCGCTTGCCGAGCTTGCGTCTCTCCTTGCGCGGCTTCTCTTCACCGTCGGGCACAATCGGGGTTCCATCGTCGAGCGTATCCGTCAATGACACTTCCGCCCGGACGGATCCCACACCTGTCCTTTGATGTCGAGGAACGACGTCCGGTACTCATCCTTGCCGAGCGTGGCGATCAGCACGCCCCAGTGTCCCTGTATCTGAGCGGCAGAACCGAGTGCGAGACGCGATCGAATCCCGGTGAGAGGCCCGCCGCCCGTTCCCACTATTATCTGTTCCATTCCGCCAACTGAATCAACTGCGCCGGCTGCATTCAGAGGAAGAAATCGTTCGTAATGATGTTCGTGTCCAGCAAGAACGAGATCTACTCCGCCTTCGGTCAGAATTTTGTACAGTCCTTCCATGACCGGGCTTGCGCCATGTGCGCCGGAGCTGACGAGAGGCCGGTGCAGATACGCAAGCGTGCACAGCCTGCTCTTCTCGCGCAAATCGTTCTTCAGCCACTCTTCCTGTGCGCTGCGATCCGACAATCCTCCCTGCGCTGCGATCTCGCTGTTGAGTGCGATCAGATGCCAGTCGCCGAGATCGTAGCTGTAGTAACCCTTGAATGCCGGCCCGGCGCGCGAGCCGAAATATCTGTAGTACGCCGCCCCGGCCGAAGACTGATAATCATGATTGCCAATCGCCGGATGCAACACTTTCAGGATTCGCTTGTTCTTGTCGCCCCATGAGGAGCCAAAGCAGCGAACAAAATCGCGATCGAGTCCTGCGGGATACGCGTTGTCTCCCGTGGTGAATGCAGCGGATGGAACATCCGCGGCGCTGTCGGCCTTGAGAACACTGTCGACCAGCATCGCGGTTTCTTCATCACCCTGCATACCGCACACGCCAATGTCTCCCGCGCCGATCAGGAGCGCTGCGCCCGAAACTGCAACCTGTTGCGCGGTTGCGTGTGCCGGGGGAGGAGTCACCTTCTCAGGCGGCTTGCACGCAGCAATCAATACAAGACCGGCGATGCGGAGTGACGTTTCAGCTCGCATGCGCCGAAGAAAGATCAGAAAGCGAAGCCGAGGCTCACCATCATTCTGCGGCTTTTCCTGTTGGTGAAGAGAACGTTGACGTTTCTCGTCGCGTTCACTGCGCCAACCCAGAACCCGCCGCCCATTGCAGTGTGCCATCCGCCCGGCGCTTCATCGTCGACATAAACTTTGGCTGCATCCGTGAATGCAAGTGCGCCAACATCTGTCGGAACGATCGTCGGGAACTTGAATAAGGGAACACGCAGCTCCGCATTGCCGTAGAGTGATGCATCCCCCGCGAAACGCTGCGTGTGCTCAACCCGGAACGACCTGCCGCCGCCAATGAAGGCGGCATCGAAATAGGGGAAGTTCCCGTAGAGTTTTTTTCCTCCACCGCGCAGCGCAATTACCGGCTTTGTCGCGAAAGGAATATTGATGAAAGCTGCGGCAAAACCTTCCAGCGATTCATACGCGGTCTCCGCGTCCCACATTCCGGGATATCCACTGCCGGTGAAATCGAGAATGAAGTGTGGTTTCGCAGTGTCAGGCTCGATGCGGCTGTCAAAGTGGAGCTTCATCTGCACACCAGCCTGTGAGAACCGGCTGAAGCCATAAGGCTGTGTCAGCGCGAGGAAGTTGTTGTTTGTGCTGTCAGTTCTCGTAGAGCGAACGATGGGACCGATTGTGAGCTCACTTCCCGGAAAGAAGGAATAGCCGATTCCCGGATAGAAGCTCCACTGCGTCTGCTTCACGTCGAAGAATTCGTCGTCGCTGTCCTCGACGTCGTTTCCAAGACCGCGGAATTGCACGACCTCGAGCTGTGACATCGTCGCAATCGCGGGAAGATGAAAGTCCGAGCTTTCGAATCGTTTGTCGCCGATCAGATTCGCTCTCCATCCGCGAGTTCCGGTAGACAATCCCACGTCCGCCTGGATCATGCTTGCATACGGAACCTTTCTGAAGCCGTACACATAGCGTGCAACTCCGATCTTTGGAACTGCGCCGATTTTATGTCCGGTCTTCAGGCCAAAAACCGGCTGGATCTTCGCGCCATAGTCCTTCCACTCAGGAAAAGCTTCGCGACCGAACGCGTGAACCATCGGGCGCCGATTGTAATACGCGTTCAGCGCATCGACGTAGCTGTCGATCTCCAGAGGAATGTTCCGGCCGTAATGGACACCGTCGACGCTGCCCTGATCGTAGAGCCGCGTGAGTCTTCCACCCGCGCGATTCACCAGTGCATTGCTGCCATTGCCCCCGATGACTCTTACAGGAATGCCGGTTGCGCTTCCGGACACCGTCGCACTGTCATCCCCGCCGTGGAGATAAACTCTGATTTCCTGCGTGTGCGCGGGATCGTAATGCCTTTGAAACCAGTGTCCGTCACCACGTGAGGTAAATCCAACATCAACTGAGCCGTCGGGCTGGCGAACTATTGTCGCGACATCCGCCGTGTCGGTCGCATGAACATCTGCGACACGGAAAAGCTGATCGTAGTATGTGAGCGCGACTTCGTCGAGATGATCCCTTCTGTATCGAAGCTTCTGGCGAATCTCATTTGAGCGGCTGGCATACTCGCGAGGCATTACCGCGATCATCTGGTCGATGGTCGCGTCGGTGACGAGTCTCTTCAACTCGGTGGCTGTCGATTCCCATACCTCTCTGTCGAGCCCGCCAAGCACGCGACGATCGAAATTTGTCGCGTTCTCGAAGAGCGCAGTCGGATCGGAGTAGGCCGAATCGAAATGAACGAGCGATGGCACAGCCTTTCTCGCCAGGCCGAGGATGAATCCCTCGTACGAGAGGAAAACCTTGTCGCGGTCGCGGGCGACCGGCTCGTATAAACCGCCTTCCTTCAGCTGTGCCCACCGCCACTGGTCAGCATGACGATCATTGTCGCCCACGAGCATGTCGAGCATCCGGATCTTGAGCAGCTTGCGGGTGTCGACTTTGACTGAGGCATCCTTGTTGAGCGCTGCGAGCAGTCCTTCCGCATCGAGGATGTTCACAGCGCCTGCAAACGCGCGTCCCACCTTTGGAACCGTCGGATATGCCTCGAGCGTTCCGAGCACATTCTTGAATTCTTTCCTGAATTCTCCAAGGCGCGGGTCATCGGGCATGAAGACAAGCCGTGCGTTCGGCTGCAGGAATCCGAGCGACGACATGAGCGGAACAACCGCGACGTTGGCTGCCGGATGTGATGCACTCCCGGCATCGAGGAAGATCTTCCACATCACGGAGCCACGATAATCGGGAGTCAGATTCGGCGCCTTGTAGACCGGCCTGAAGACGTACTCCGCGGAATCCTGCGTTACCATGCGCAGCGATTTTGTCTGTTTGCCGCCACCGACCTTATACGGAGTAAGACCGCCTTCGTACTGGCCGATGTGAAGTACCGGCACCCGAATCGGCATGCTCCACAGGTCCCGATAGTTGTCTCCGAACATCGAGCGCCAGAATGACCCTGCAGCGAATCCTTTCACTGGTATGGTTTCGACTGAATCGGGCCCGATTCCAGCGACCGCCTGAGACCACGTAATGCGCGGCCACACCGACATTGCTGTCACAAGGACAATCAATGCTGCGAGCCGCTTCAGACGGATTTCACCGGTCACTTATTGCTTTCTCCTGTTTCCGGGCTTCGCCATCGATAGAGTGTTACAGCCGCAGGCTTGCTCGTAGCTTCGTCGCTGATGATGAGTATGCTGTCTTTCGTGATGGCGACGCCTTCAGCCTGGTGATGTTTTCCCGGCAATGAACGGCTGCTGATTATCTCGCCATCCGGCTTCATGACAACGATCCCGTGCTCGAGTGACGAGATCACCACGTAGTTTCCGGTCGCAGGATCGCGAGTGATGTCACTTGCGCGGAATCTCTTCCAGTTGTTGTTCCCTGCGACTTCACCCATGGGAATCGTGATCCTCGATATCCCTGTAGCGGCAGACTCACCGATCTTCCATCGATAAATCACGAGCTCGTCATCGAGCCCCTTGCCTCTGGGATTCTTGCACGGAAGCACGAGCAGCGCGCTGTCGGGTTCATATGCGATTCCTTCGAACTCGCATTCCTTGCCCAGTTTCGTGTCGAAGCTCGCGTAAGGAACTCGCGTTCCGTTCTCGCCTTCATGAAAGCTGTACAGCTCGCCGTTGCTCTTGATGACCCAGATGTTGTCGCCTGCGACAGTGATACCCTCGAAGTCACCCCTCAAGCCGCTGCCGAAGAGAAAGCTCTTGATGATGACACCCTTTCTCGGATCGATCTCGTAGATGCGGGAAAGTTCGTCGTCGTGTGCGAGCAGTCTTCCGTCTGGTGTGAGGGCAAGACCGGAGATCTCCTTCAGCTCCTCCGGCATGATCCACTTTGCAACCGGCACGTCATCTTCCCGCTTGTCGGCCTGAGCGAGCCGTGCTGCAAGAC
>DASROK010000418.1:0-3782 GCA_035646915.1 Gemmatimonadaceae bacterium | reverse complement strand
GCCTTTACCGCCTTGAAGACGCTGTGGGCGCGATGACTGCGACGCATCGAGCGGCGATCGAAGCCCGCCGGCAGAGGACTGCCGTGCGTCGTGTGCTTCATCATGTCGGAAGGATACTCGTCTTCCTTTTTCTCGTGTTCGCTCATGGCTCTCGAGAAGAAATCGCGTGTACCAGTGATGGGGCCGCCCCACTTCCTGTGTCAGCATAAACGTATCAGCTTTCGCATCACGATGACCACACCAGTAACTGTCGGACTGATCCAGGAGGCTGTGACCTCCGACGCCGACGCCAACGTCGACCGCGCGGCTGAGCGCGTTCGAGAAGCTGCTGCCCGGGGCGCCCAGATCATATGCCTGCAGGAGCTCTTCAACGCTCCCTACTTCTGCAAAGCGCAGAAGTGCGAGCGCTTCGACATCGCCGAACCGATTCCAGGACCAGCGGTCGAGCGGATGCAGAAGGTCGCGCAGGAGCTGGACGTGGTTCTGATCGTTCCCGTTTTCGAGCGGCAGGCCGCCGGTGTCTATCGCAATTCCGCAGCTATCGTCGACGCCGACGGAAAACTCCTCGGCGTGTACAGGAAGATGCACATCCCGGATGATCCGCTCTTCTACGAGAAATATTATTTCGCACCAGGCGACTCCAACGTCTCGCACGACGGAGAGCACAAGGGAGCCAGCGGATTTCGCGTGTGGAATACGAAGTACGCAAAGATTGGAGTCTTGATCTGCTGGGATCAGTGGTATCCGGAAGCTGCGCGAATCACGTCGCTCCTTGGCGCCGAGATATTGTTTTATCCAACTGCAATTGGCTGGCACCCTTCCGAGAAAGAAGAATTCGGCCAGAGCCAGCTCGAAGCGTGGCAGACCGCGCAGCGCGCGCATGCAATCGCCAACGGTGTCTTTGTCGCATCGCCGAACAGAGTGGGACACGAAGATGAGGAAGGGACCGATGGTATCGAATTCTTCGGCCATTCATTCATCTCCGATCCATTCGGCCGCAAGCTCGCAGAAGCCGGAACCGAGCCTGCAGTGCTTGTCGCTGAGTGCGACAGAAAACTGATCGAAGATACCAGGCGCAACTGGCCGTTTCTCCGCGACCGGCGGATCGATGCGTACGGCCCGATCCTCAACCGATATCTCGGCTGACAAGACGCACCTGGCCGGCTGAGTGGGAGCGTCATGAGGCCACGTGGATCGCGTGGCCTCATCACGAACCGGACTGGCCCGGCAAGCTCGCCGCAATTCCGTGGGTCTATGCCGAAATAGTCCGCGCGCTCCACCTGCACGAGCGTGTCGAGATTCTCTGTCACGATGAAGCAGTGCGTGCGTCAGCAGTCACTTCGCTCGATGCGCACGGAGTGGATTCGTCGCGATATCGTCTTCACATCGTTCCGAATGATCGAGTGTGGCTTCGCGATTCAGCGCCGACGTTCGTGAACAACGAGAATCACGAGGTCGAGCTTGTGAACTGGCGCTTCAACGGCTGGGCGAAATACGAGAATCACGAGCGGGACGAGAAAGTCGGCGAAGCTGTTGAAAGAATCACCGGTCTCGAGAGAACCATGGCAAAACGCCCCGACGATGGATCGTGGATGGTCCTCGAGGGTGGCGGAATCGAGACCGATGGAACGGGAAGCATGCTCGTGACCGAAGAATGGCTGCTGAGCGACACGCAGGTTCGAAATCCCGGAATGGACCGCGAAGAATATGAAAAGGCATTCGCGCAATATCTCGGTATTGACAGAACCATCTGGCTCGGCGAAGGCTGCGTCGGCGATGATACTCACGGCCACATCGACGACATCGCGCGGTTCACTCCTTCGGGAAAGATTCTTCTCTCATGGGAATCCAACCCGGAAGATCCGAATCATCGCGGATCTCGAGATAACCTCCATCGCCTCGAGAAAGCAGGGCGCGAAGTAATAAAGCTTCCATATCCGCGCCCTGTGATCATGGAAGGACAGCGTCTGCCTGCCAGCTATGCGAATTTCTACGTTGCAAACGATGTCGTCATTGTCCCAACGTTCAACGATCCGAATGACCGGGTGGCTCTCGACATCATTGCTCGCGAGCATCCAGGGCGTGAGGTAATTGGGATTCACGCAGTGGATCTCGTCTGGGGGCTCGGCACACTTCACTGTCTGACGCAGCAGCAGCCGGCATCTTCGGGGAACAATTCTCGCTAGTCAAAGCGACATGAAGATCTCCCTGATCTCGGAAGACAGCATTCGGCTCGAGCCTGTGCCAGGCCCGATGACGATCGAAGCGGCGACTGAGGATCAGGTTTACTCTCCATTTCACATGCTCGGGAGCGGGCTTGCTTTCTGCACGTATTCCGTGCTGGCATCGTGGGCAAGCCACGCAAAGCTCCATTCGGATGACATCATCATCGACGTGCATTGGACTTTCGTGGAAGATCCGCATCGGCTTGGAATGATAGACATGAAGGTTGAATGGCCTTCACTTCCCCAAGCGAGGCAGAGCGCGGCGCAGCGTGTGGCAGACATGTGCGCAATTCACGCTACACTCGAGCATCCTCCCGGGCTGTCGACCACTGTTATCACTTCGAGCGCGGCAGCGCAGGTGACTGCATGACCGTCCCTGTGGTTCACTTCACAGTAAAGGGGCACGGCGATGTCCCCGAAAATGCACCGACCTGGGGATCACCGGGAAGGCCATTCACCGTGGTTTACGATGGGCACTGCAATGTATGCAAGAAGCTCGTTGCGGTTCTGAAGAAGTGGGACAGGAACCATCAGCTCGAGATTCTTCCGTCACAGACTCCCGGCCTGCACGCGCGCTTTCCATGGATTCCCGCTCGCGCGTATCTGGAGTCGATTCAGCTTGTCGATCACCGGACTGAAACAACCTCGCAGGGCGCGGCGGCGATCGAGCACCTGATCGACGCGCTCCCGAAAGGCCGCTTCATAACGTGGGTCTTTTCCATTCCTTTTGTGCGGCCGCTTGCCGAAAAATTCTACCGCTGGTTCGCACGTAACCGATACCGGCTCGGATGCGGCGAGCATTGCCAGCTGAAAGAGCCGGTGCTCGACTTCAAGGATTAGAGCGCGAGCCTCTCTTTCGTTCCATTACGAGATCGCGAATCCAGTCTTCGATTCGATCTCCCTTGTTTTCATCGAGCGCATCCTCGGTGTGCTGGATGCCCTGAGGTGCAGCACCTCCACTCTCCTTGACCATTCTTTCAACGAGAGACTCCCAGGTGCGCGACTGAAGCGGATCGCCTACCGTCTTCATCACAAACCAGTCAGGCAACGAAGCAGGACGGTCATATACCTGTGTCTCGAACCTGACGTTGTCTCCCCGCTGCTCAGCAAGAAAACGAACTGCACCTGCGAGAGGATGTCCCTCGAGAGTCACGAGTGTTGCCTTTACCGGTGTCACCTCCTGCACACGCACCTGGATATTTCCGCGAATCGGGAGAGACATTGTGAGAGTCACTCCCTTCTCGAGATCACAACGGGTCCCAGGCTCAGTCCTGGCGTCGACCATTCCCGGCGTCACTTCATTGAAATCCCGGCGGAAAACTTCGAACAACTCTTCCGGGCTGAGACGACTTCCGCTTATGTCGGCCCAGATTCTTTTGCGCTTGAGAGTGCCAATTCCTTCGTCAGGCATCTGCTCGGGCTGTGAATCGGCGAGTTTTTTCAATCCATCCTCCAATCTTGTTGGCTCTATTCTGAAAACCGCTGTGAGTGCGTTGCCACCGGGCGTGGTAATGACATTCCGCTCACGAAGCATCGTGAGCTGACTCTGATTTACAG
>DASROK010000417.1:0-2332 GCA_035646915.1 Gemmatimonadaceae bacterium | reverse complement strand
TTGCTGGTCAGTCATCGCGCGGACTGCAGTCGCCGCCTCGCTGCTGTTTTTCCTGAGCAGCGCAAGCGCATCGGCTTTCGAAATACCAGCGTTCGTGGTTGCATGCTCGGCGTTCATGTTCTTCACGACGTCCCAGGTGACCTCTGACATGTCCTTCCCGCTCCCAACCGCCTGGGCAAGCTGCACTTCGACCGGATATACGCTCGCAACGTGGTGCACTACGACATTGAGCGGCCGCCCGTCACGCTCCGGATTGATCGGTGTCTTCCATTCTGAGTCGGACAGTTTCTCAACATAGGATGCCAGACCTGCAGCGCCCTGTTCAATTCGTGAAGCCAGTGCTTCAGCTCGAGTGCCCACTTGTGAATCTCCTGTCGATGCATTGTGAATGCGGTGAATCGCTCAAACATGGTCATTAGCGCATCATCGTTCAAGAATCACTCGGCAGACGGCGCCTGCCGAGAGGCGTGCGCTATTTGTCGCTACTATATGGTAGCCGTTCCACGTTATGGTAGCCGTTCCACGTTGTAGCCCGTCCGCCATCTACGTCGAGTTACGTATTTGCTAATCATCTGATTATCCGCACCGTTACCGCCGATCGAAACCATAACACGAGGATGGCGAACAATGCGCCTCAGGACCCCTGCATTAATCACGATCGTTGCAGTCGCCGGAGCATGCATAATCCAGCGACCGGTAATCAAGCAGCTCGACGGTCCTGGTCTCTCACAGGAAGTGACGAGCCCCGTCAAGGCTCACCTCAAGGACGGCTCGACGGTCCTGTTTACCAACGGTGTTTCGCGCCAGGGGAACGACATCGTTGGATCCGGCAATCGATTCGGGCTGGACGCGCAGGAAGCGACGAGAGTCACTCGGCTTTCTCTCGACAGCATCGCTGGGATGGAGTCATTCGGACGGCATATCAATGCAGGTGCGAGTGTCGCATTGTCCATGCTGGGCGTGGTTGGAGGCGCAGTCGCCACAGCAGGACTGGCAGTCGCGATTTTCGGATCCTGTCCTACCATCTACGCCGATAGCGCGGGCACTGAGCTGCTTCAGGCTGAGTCGTTCTCGTATGCGATAGCAGCATTGTTCGAGCAGCGCGATGTCGATCGGCTGCGACTCACCTCGACACCAGACGGCAAGGTCGTACTTCACATCAGGAACGAAATGCTCGAGACGCATTACATAAATCATCTCGAGCTCATAGAGGTGAAGCACGCGCTGAATGAGGAAGTCCTGCCTGATCAATCAGGACAGGTTCTCGCTGTCTCGAACGAAAGGCTCACTGCATCGATCGGCGATCGTGCCGGGCGCGATATCTCTCAAGTCACACACGAGTCCGATGGCAGCGTTTTCTCGACTATCAACACCCGTCTCGCGAGCGTTACCGCGAATGACCTCGATGACTACATCGACGTCACAGTCGATGCTCCTCCGTCAGCAGACACGGTTGCCCTGGAGCTCGACATGCGCAACAGCCTGCTCAACACCGTCCTTCTCTACGACCACATACTCGGCGCACCAGGACTCGGGTCACTCGACTATGTCGGGAAGGATCTCGAGAACATTTCAAATGCTGTAGACGTCGGCCGCTGGTATTCGTCCAACATGGGCATGCGGGTCTCCGTTCGCGACAACGGCAGCTATCGTCGTATAACCCGCATTGGTGATTCAGGGCCGATTGCATTTCATCGAATGGCGGTGCTGGTTCCGGCAATCAGGTCGGATGACGGCAAAGTGCACGTCCGGCTGTCGTTCGTCGCCGACGACTGGCGAATCGACCGAATCAGTGTCGCGGGCAAGTGGCACCGTCCGACAGCTCGCAATATTGCTGTTGCGCGAGTGACGATGCCGGATCCATCTCAGACAGCAAAGACAATCACCGCACTGGCGCAGCCCGATGAGGCATACCTCATCACATCTCCGGGACAGTCATTCACCGCCGAGTTCGATGTTGGCCGCGGAAATGATTCAGAGCGTACGTGGCTGGTCGCTGCACAGGGCTATTACTCGGAGTGGGTGCGCGGCGACTGGATCAAAACCGCGAGTGGAAAACCATTCACGCCGACGAATGAAGTTCTTGTCGACGCAATTCGTGGATGGAGATTGAAGCAGAACTCGATGGAAGCCAGCTTTTACACTCAACGCATCGTGGCGAGGTAACAGATCATGCGAAACTTCCTGATCCTGATCGCCTTATTCATATCACAAGGCTGTCACCTTGGGGCGAATGCGGGGAATTTCCCGGTAGCTCACCGGGTGAATGGCACAACTTTGCGGATCGTAACCAAATCCCAGCGTTTTGACGGTGAGCTGCTCGAAGTGCGTG
>DASROK010000416.1:0-3073 GCA_035646915.1 Gemmatimonadaceae bacterium | reverse complement strand
CATCAGGTCAGCTCGTGCCATCGCCAACAGCGGAGACTGTCGTTGCGGGATTTCCGCTGAACCCCGGCCACAGAGCGCGGAACTTCGTGATCACGCGCGATGGAAACCTGCTCGTCAATGTCGGATCGCCAAGCAACGCGTGTCAGGTACAGGACAGAAAACTTGAATCGCCTGGCAAAGATCCGTGTCCCGAGCTCGAGACGCGCGCAGGAATCTGGAAATTCTCCGCAACTTCGCTCAATCAGCAGTTCTCACCGTCGGCGCGGTTCGCCACTGGAGCACGCAACAACACAGGAATGGCGATTGGGTCCGATGGAAAACTGTATGCCATGACACACGGCCGCGATCAGCTCACACAGAACTGGCCGAAGATTTTTCCTGACACCACTTATGGTGACAACAATCCGGCCGAATCACTGCTGGAGATAAATCAGGGCGACGATTTCGGATGGCCGTACTGCTATTACTCCTTTGTCGCTAAAAAACTTGTCGACGCTCCTGAATACGGTGGGGATGGCACGAAAGACACACGGTGTACAGGCAAGAAGGAACCAGTTGCAGTTTATCCGGCGCACTGGTCTCCTCTCGATCTGCTTTTCTACTCAGCGTCAAACTTCCCATCCAGATATCAGAACGGCGCGTTCATCACGTTCCATGGCTCATGGAACAGAGCGAAAGGAATGCAGGCAGGCGGCAAGATCGTTTTCCAGCCGATGAGCAATGGTACAGCGAGCGGGCCCTTCGAGATTTTCGCTGACGGATTCGCTGGCGTTGCGCCACAGGAAATCGATCCGCAAAAAGCAAGGCATCGACCGGTGGGCCTGGCGGTTGCGCCTGATGGATCGATGTACGTTGCCGACGACAAGGGAGGCCGTATTTACAGAATCACCTACACAGGAGAGCGCTGAAGAGCGCTAGTCGGGCTTGCGCTGGTTGACGATGGCGAGGGTACAGCGTGAGACGCACACGAGGCGCGACTCTTCGTCCTCGATGCGAATGTCCCAGACCTGAATTGTGCGGCCGCGATGCACAGGCGTCGCGGTCGCCGTCACGGTTCCTTCGGTTTTTCCGCGAACGTGATTGGCGTTGAGCTCGACGCCGACCGCAGCCTGCGTTGCCTGGTCGACATTCATGTATGCGCCGATTGACGCGACTGTCTCGGCGAGGGCGGCGGATGCGCCGCCATGAAGCAATCCGAACGGCTGCCTGGTTCGCTCATCGACCGGCATGGTCGCGACGACTTTGTCTTTCGTGAGAGTGATTATCTCGATGCCGATCGCCTCGGCCATCCCTCTGCGGAAAGCAGAATTCGTTTTTTCCATGAAAGAAAATAGCAGCGACGCGAGAGATTATGTGACCTCTCGCGCTCTGCTACCTCTCGCGTGGCGCGCGCGCCAACGCGCGCCCTCTGCTATCTCTCGCTTTTAACGAATTGCACCTCTCCTTCAATTTTGACCCGGTGAGCTACCAGGATACCACCGCTTTCAATTGCCTGATTCCAGCGCAGTCCCCAGTCGCGGCGATCGATGTCTCCCTTGAAGGAAAATCCTGCGCGCTCCTGACCCCAGGGATCGTTGCCCCTGCCTTCGAATGTGCAGTTGAGTGTGACTTCCATAGACGTATCGCGAATCGTCAAATCGCCGATCAGCTTGAAGTCATCGCCCTCTGTTTTTGCTTCGCCCTCGACCCGCTTACTTCTGAACGTGATCTGCGGATAGGTGTCCGTATCGAAGAAATCGGCGGAGCGGAGATGCGTGTCTCTGTCCAGCGCGCCGGTGTCGACGCTGGCCGCCTGAATCTGGACTTCGACGCAGCATCCGTCGGGATGTTGTTCATCGCCGGTAAGGCTCGCGCTCACTTCCTTGAAGCGTCCCCTTACCGTAGTCATCATCATGTGCTTGACCGCGAACTCGACGCTCGAGTGTGCAGGATCGAGCTTCCATATCGCGGTTTGCGGTAATGCGGTTGTGGCCATTCTTACCTCCAATGCTGGCTCTCAAATACGTCTTATTCGATGGCCAGTACCGTGCCAGCTCCGCTACAACTCCATGATCAGCTTCACGTCGGAATCGAGCTGATCAACCGCAGACCGCCTGGTAAGCCACGAGACGAAAAAGAAAACAATGAACGACATCACAAGAGCAACCGCCGACGCCGTCACTCCCGCCGGAAATGTGAAGAGCTCGAAATAGTTTACAATCTCGAGCACAAGAGTGATCGTGAGGCCCGTCCCGATCGATGCGATGGCACCTTCACGCGTCGCGCCATCCCAGTTGAGTCCAACCGCAAGCGCCGGGGTGAGAGTCGACGCAAACAATCCCCATCCAAAGATTCCGAGAAATGCGACCATTGCTCCGGAATTCTGCGCAATTAGCGCCGCTGCGACTGCAATGACAACGGTCACTGCCCTGCCCCACATCAGCTCATTGCGAACTCGTTTTCCAAATGCAACGGGAAGGTCGTGCATCACAACAGCCGCGCCGATGTTGATCAGCGAATTAGCGACGCTCATTGTCGCGGCAGCGATACCGGAGAAAACGAGCGCGGCAAGAAATAGCGGTGTAACGCTGAGCAAGAGACTCGGCGTCGCCTGATCCGGCGCTGAGAGCGGCGGCATTGTGCCATTCGTGACGAACGCTTTCACACCAAGCCCTGCGCTGAAGTAAAGAAGCAGAACCAGGATCAGCCCAAGAGTCTTGAGGAGCGGATACCATTTGAGCTGCAGAGGATCGCGCAGCATGTAGTACTTGTGAACTCCCTGCGGCTGGCCGAGTGATCCCATACTGAAGACGAAGAACAACGACAGCGCTGCAAGCGGCGTCATTTTTCCCCACGGACCCAGGAACGCCGGATCGGACTCGATAATGGTTCTCGAGATGTCGCCAAGTCCGCCGCCGGCTTTGAGAACGAAGAAGAAGACAAGGACGGATGCGACTGCCATCAGCGTTCCCTGAAAAACGTCGTTGTAGATTCCCGCGAGAATTCCTCCCGCCACTGAGTAGGCGAGCGTGATGCCCATCCCGAGCCAGATTCCCCAGCCGATTCCGACGCCGAATATCGCATTGATCACAAC
>DASROK010000415.1:0-8044 GCA_035646915.1 Gemmatimonadaceae bacterium | reverse complement strand
CCTTCATACAGCATCACGTTTTCGGGCTTCATGTCGCGATGCACAATTCCCTGACGATGCGCGTAGTCGAGCGCGGATGCGATCGCGCGGCCATGATGCACTGCTTCGTCGATCGACAGCTGCTGCTCCCGATCGAGTTTCTCCCTCAACGATTCGCCTTCGACATAAGGCATCACATAGTAGAGAAAGCTGTCCGCCTCACCCGAATCGAACAGCGGCAGGATGTGCGGGTGATTCAGCCGGGCAGCGAGTTTTATCTCTCTCAGAAATCGATCGGGACCAAGAGACGCTGCAAGATCGGGATGAAGAATCTTGAGCGCGACAACCCGGTCGTGCTTTAGATCCTGAGCGAGATAAACCGTCGCCATGCCACCTTTGCCGAGCTCACGGTCGATTGAATACGACTGCGAGAGAGCGTCACGAAGCTTTTGAAGCGGAAGACTGGATTGCTGCATCAGATTGCGTCCACTATCGATTGATATTTTGGATTATTGCGAATTGAGTTGAGATCCGGATCGTTGTCGATCCATTCCTTGTGTCCAAACCCTTTGTCGACTGCTCTCTCCAGGCAGGAGATCGCCTGGTCCGTTCGGCCCAGTGATGCGTACATGCACGCGACGTTGTAGAGCAGCATGGGATCCTCGGGATCGATAGCCAGAGAACGCTCACCATACTTGATCGCATTCTCGGCTTCACCCAGGGATCCGTAAACACCGGCTGCAAGGTTCGCAGCGCGCGCATCGTCAGGGTTGAGCTCGAGACTGCCCTCCATCAGCCGCAGCCCGTGACGCAGCTTCTCCTCTTCCTTGTCGGTGTTTCCAAGCGCTTTGTACGCCTGACCAGCGAAGTGCGCTGACTGATAATCCTCGGGACGAAGACTCGATGCGCGGTCGAACATCTTGAGAGCATCGTCAAACCTCCCCTCCGACATCAGCCCCATTCCGTACCAGTAGGCAGCCTCGAACATTTTCGGCTCGAGCTTCATTGCCTTGTTGAACGCCTCCTCCGCTTCCTCGAAATGATGCGTCAGCGAAGCAACGATCCCCCGCGACACATGAGCCTCGGCGAGATCCGGCTCGAGCTCCAGAGCTTTCCTGCTCGCTTTATCAGCCTGGCGAAGGTTGAAGTCCCGCGCATCGAAATAGGTGTAGAGAAGCGAGCTTGAATCAGCTACGCCGGTGTACGCAAGCGCGTACTCCGGATCGAGCTCGATTGCCTTGTTGAACATCTGCCGGGCGTACTCGAGGCTTCGGCGTCTCAGCTGGTGAATGAACTGCCTGCCGCGAAGATAGTAATCGTATGACTGAATGTTCGTGCGGGGCTTGCTTTCGATCGCTCTCTTCTCGCCCTCGCTCAGGATCACGCGCAGCGCTTTCACAATCGCCTGAGAGATATCGTCCTGGATCGCGAAAACATCTTCGATCTCGCGATCGTATCGCTCCGACCACAGATGATATCCGTCCGCGACGTTGACGAGCTCGCACGTTATTCGAAGCCGGTTGCCCATTTTTCTGACACCGCCCTCGAGCACTGTCGAGACCTTCAGCTTTCTTCCGATCTCGCCGATGTCTTCGTTCTTTCCCTTGAAGGCAAACGACGATGTTCGGGACGCGACGCGCAGGCCCTGGATCTTCGACAGCGCGTTGATGATTTCTTCCGCCATCCCGTCGGTGAAATATTCGAACTCGGGATCGGCGCTCATGTTCGCGAATGGCAGGACAGCCACGGATTTCGCCTGCGACACCAATGCCTTTGGCACAGTGTCGGTATTGGTGGGCGTTGTCAGCTGGCCCGACAGCAGCGCCTGCGCGAAGACAGCAGACGTTGCGAAGCGCTGAGACGATTCGGTCGACATCGCTTTTTCCACCGCCCAATCCACACTCGCGGGAACGGTAGACCTGATCGACCTGAGCGGCTTCGGCGTTTCTGTGAATCGCTTCGCCATTATCGACTGAGGGGTCGCTCCGCTGAACGGGCGCTCACCCGCGATCATCTCGTACAGAATGCACGCAAGGCTGTATTGGTCGCTTTTCCCGTCGAGATTGATTTCTCCCGCCGCCTGTTCCGGGCTCACGTAAGCCGGAGTTCCAACCATCATTCCGGTTTGCGTCAGCGTCTCGCTTCCGGCGGCACTCACTGCTTTGGCGATGCCGAAATCCATGACCATAGGCATCCCTTCGTACAGCATTACGTTCTCGGGCTTCACGTCACGATGAACGATGCCCTGCCGATGGGCGTAGTCGAGAGCGGATGCTATCCCCTGAGTGAGCCGGATCGCTTCATCGATTGGAATCTTGTTTTCGCGATCGAGCCTTTCGCGCAGTGATTCGCCTTCGACGTATGGCATGACGTAGTAAAGCATGCCATCGGCGCTCCCCGAATCGAACAGCGGGAGTATGTGCGGATGGTTGAGCCGCGCCGCGAGCTTAATCTCTCTCAGGAACCGATCGGGGCCGAGCGACGCGGCCAGATCGGGATGAAGAACCTTGAGCGCAACCACACGGTCGTGCTTGGAATCCTGTGCGAGATACACAGTTGCCATTCCCCCGCGCCCAAGCTCCCTGTCGATCGAGTATGAACCCGACAGAGCGTCACGAAGACGCTGGACCGGAAGAGCCCCGCCTTCCTGCATCAGCCTTTCCTTCCTTTGTTGTTATCTGGACCGGAGAATCTGCGCCGGGTTCACCAGCGTCGCAAACAACTCGTCCAGGGTCTGCCGGGGATCACGAGAGAGCCCCTCATGCACCGGTCCGCTCTGAATGACATCCGACCTTGGTGCAGTAAGCCAGTGGAATCTTTCTGAAGGGGGAGCAAGCGCGATCGGTCCCGCGCTGATCCGGCCTTCTCCGATTTCCTGGCATGACTTAAGGTACTTCGAGAGCAGCTCGATGTCTGCATCGCCGGCGCGTCTGGCGAGCTCGGCCGAATCGGTAATTACCTTCACTCCGAGAAACTCTTCCGTGCGCGCGTGGAGCACGACTCCCACCGGCACGAATACTCCGGTGTGCACGTGCGGAACAACGCGGAGCACCGCGAAGTTGTACGAGATCCATCGACTGGATGTCTTCATCGCCTCGAATGAACCCGGCGCGGAGGCGTTCGGTCTGCTCGTTCGCGCGCCGCGATGATCTCATCGATAAACGCCCGCGGATTGTTTGCCCTCGCCGACAGATATTCGGCATATCGCGAGCGGGCCGCATCAGGTGACCTGAAGTCGGCCCTGATTACATCGGATTCCAGCAGGTCGTCGGGAACGGCTTTCAATACATCGCGAATCACGTCATGATCGAGTCGCGATGAAAGCTCCGCGTCTGCTTCGCGAATGTCGCCCGATTTCGCAAGCAGCACGTGATCCTCGATGAGCGGAAATGGAGCGCGCGTTCTGGTATCGTTCACCGACGGCCAGTCATGCTGTACGTACAGCGCAGCCCCGTGATCGATCAGATACGGTTTTCGGCCGCATACCATAAGGTTGGGATTGCGGTGTGTTCGATCCGGGTTCGATACGTAGGCATCGAACCAGACGATCCGCGCGGCGAGCTCGGGCGAAATGAAATCGCTCGCAGCATTCGCGTCGAAGTTGAACGCCCCGTCGAGGTACCGCGCGCCGAAGTTCAGGCCGTGGCTCGCCCGGAGCAGATCCTGAATCTCGGGGTCAGGCTCTGAGCGGCCAAATTCCTCGAGCACCTCGATCATTGCGATCTCCGGAGTTGGAAGACCTGCTTCTTTCGCGAGCAGTGCGACGACGATTTCTGCAATCAGCGCTTTTACGCCTTGCCCTGCACCACGGAATTTCGCGACGAACATTCCGCCGTCGTGGGTGTCTACCACGGCCGGAAGCGACCCCCCTTCGCGGAGAGGCTGCACGTACCTCGTTGCCGTATGGACTGGAAGCTGGGTCAATTCAGGCGGCGTGTATCCAGGAAGTGATTTCGGAGAACCGCGGAACTGCGGGAACTACGGGAACTACGGGAACTGCTCTGAAGCACAGATGACACAGATGACTCGCAGATGACACAGAAACAACATGAACCTCTTAAGGTTAACGGCGGAAAATCGCGCTTGTCCGCAGTCAAAAACCAAGACGTTTGCGTAGTTATCTGTGTCATCTGCGAGTCATCTGTGTCATCTGTGCTTCAGAGCAGTTCCCGTAGTCATTTCTCCCCTATGCGAAGTTCGGATTGCTCTTCAACGTAGCGTTGCTTGCGTTCCTCTATGTGAACCGGAGGCATAGCTGGATTGCTGCGTCTGTCCTGAAAGAACTGGATTTCTGAATGCTGACAACTGGAATGCTGAATGCTGAATGCTGACTTAGTGCGCAGACGGTCAGAAATCAGAATTCAGCATTCGAAGTCAGCCGTGGTCGGGAATAACAGCAGTTGCTTCAATCTCGACTTTGGCACTCTCCTCGAGCAGCGAGCTGACGAAGATCACTGACATCGGTGGATAATGATCGCCGATAATCTCGCGATACGCCGCACCGATTTCCTTGCGGGCCGCAAGATACGCTTCCCGGTCGGTGATGTACCATGTCAGTCGCACCAGATCCTGCGGCCGTGCGTCAGCTGCAAGCAGCACATCGACGACATTGTGCAGCGTCTGGCGTGTCTGCGCCGCGAAGTCGTCACTGTCGAACATGCATGACAGTGGATTCCATCCAACTTGTCCGGCAACAGTCACGAATCTTCCAGTCGCAACGGCGCCATTCGAATAACCGCGCGGATGTGCCCAGCCTTCGGGCTGAATTATTTCCGGAGTCTGTGTCAGCTCAGTTGCGATGAGCTCCTGAACTTCATCTTCGTCTCTGGGCGCGATGCTCATTCTTCCCCCTCCCGCAAGCGATACCTCTGAAGCTTGCCCGTCGCAGTACGAGGCAATGACTCCGAGAATTCGATCGCACGCGGATACTTGTACGGCGCGATTCGCTCCTTCACAAATTCCTGGAGCTCTTTCACCAGTCGGTCATCGCCCGCATGTCCCTGGCCAAGAACCACGAACGCCTTCACAATGTGACCGCGACTTTCATCGGGCTGCCCAACCACCGCACATTCGTGCACCGCTTCATGCTCGAGCAGGACGTTCTCAACCTCGGGCCCCGCAATGTTGTACCCGCCGGAAATGATCATGTCGTCGGTGCGGGCCTGATACCAGAAATAGCCATCCTCATCGACCTTGTATGAATCTCCGGTGAGGTTCCAGCCGTTCTCGACGTATTTTTTCTGCTGCGGAATATTGTCGAGGTACCTGCACCCGGTTGGGCCCCGCACAGCGAGCCGCCCAACTTTTCCCGCTGGAATATCCGCGCCACTATCGTCGACGACCTTTGCCTGATATCCGGGAACAACCCTTCCCGTGGAACCCGGCCGGATGTCATCGCCTGCTGCACTTATGAAGATGTGCAGCATTTCCGTCGCGCCGATACCGTCGATGATCTTTACTCCGGTTGCATCATGCCACATGTCGAACACCGATGGCGGCAGAGTCTCTCCCGCAGACACACACTTCCTCAGGCTAGACACATCCCGCCCCGCAAGCATGCCATGCATTGCCCGATACGCTGTGGGCGCCGTGAAACAGACCGTTGGCTTGTAGTCTTCGATCGCCTGCAGGAGATGCGGAGGCGTTGCGTTCTCCAGCAGCAGTGACGATGCGCCGAATCGCATGGGGAAAAGCAGCAGTCCGCCAAGGGCGTATGTGAATGCAAGCGGGGGCGATCCGCAGAAAAGGTCATCGCCTGACGGTTTGAGAACATATCGCGGAAAGCAATCGGTGATTGCCATGACGTCGCGGTGCGAATGCATTGTGCCCTTGCCTTCACCAGTCGTCCCGGATGTGAATGCAATGAGCGCGATGTCATCGGCAGACGTCCTGCGATTCGTGAACTTGCCCGACTTGTTCTGCATCAGCTGCTCGAGTGTGCCGGGCTCGTCACTGTTGAAACGGACAACGCGATTCTTGAATCCGGCTTCGCACTCCTCCGCAAATCGTGCATCAGTCAGCGCGAGTGTGATCTCTGCCTTCTCCGCGATGTATTTGATTTCACGTTCACGCAGGAGCGGCATCGTACAGACTACAACGCCTCCCGCCTTGACCACTGCAAACCAGCACGCGGCCATCATCGGGTTGTTGGGGCCTCTCAGCAGTACACGATTGCCCGGGACGAACCCAAGATCTTCAACGAGGACCTGAGCAATCCGGTTCGTTGTTTCGAAAAGCTCCTGGTAGGTCCACGTTCCGCCTGGATACCGAAAGACTGTGCGCGTACCGCGGCCGCTTTCAATCATGCTGTCGAGCAGCTCACCAGCGCAGTTCATCCAGTCCGGATATGCAAGTTCAGGAATTCCCGACCAGTCACGCACCGGCCACAGGTCAGCAGGGGGCAGCATTTCCGCACAAAACGTGTCGACGTGTCCGGTCTTTTCAGTCATCGACTGCGCCTTTCAGAATCTGCCCTGCGATTACGAGCTTCTGCACTTCGGTGGTTCCCTCATAAATCCGTAATGATCTGATCTCACGATAGAGCCGTTCCACAGGATTTCCCGATACGACTCCCCGTCCGCCAAGAAGCTGAACCGCACGATCGATCACGCGCTGCGCCGCTTCAGTTGCATACATCTTCGCCATCGCCGCCTCACGCGTCACACGCTCGGCGCCATTGTCACGAGTCCATGCAGAGCGATAGATGAGAAGCGCGCTCGCATCGATTTCGGTTGCCATCTCAGCGATCGCGGCCTGAGTCATCTGAAGTTCAGAAAGTTTTCCGCCGAGGATCTGCCGGTCATTCACGTGCGCGACCGCTTCGCTCATAGCGCGTCGTGCAAACCCGAGCGCTGCAGCACCGACTGTTGTTCTGAAGACATCGAGCGTGCCAAGCGCAACTCGCAATCCGCGCCCTGACTCACCAACAACTCGATCTCCGGGAACGCGGCAGTTCTCGAGCTTCAACGTTCCGAGAGGATGTGGTGCGATCGTTTCGATTCTTTCCGAAATGCTGAATCCTTTGTCGGTTGGCTCGACGACAAGCGCGATGAAATCCTTCTCCGTATCGGCAAGCCGGCAGAATACAACATGAAAGTCGGCAATCCCGGCGTTCGAGATCCACGTCTTCTCGCCATCGATGACATACGAATCGCCATCTTTCCGCGCCGTCGTCCTCATTGCAGAGATGTCAGAGCCGGCTTGGGCTTCGGAGATTGCGAAAGCGGCGATTGCTTCGCCCTTTGCGACCCGCGGCAGATATTTCTTCTTCAGCTCACTCGATCCAAACAGCGAGATCGGACCTGCGCCCAGCCCCTGCATTGCAAAGCTGAAATCGAGCAGCCCTGAAAAGAATCCCAGCGTCTCTCGCGCAATGCACAGCGACCTGACGTCGAGGCGCTCGTTTATTCCGCCATACTCAGCGGGAACCGTGTACCTGAGCCAGCCACTCTTTCCAAGATCACGCACGTAATTCCGGCAAGTAACGTCTGCATCTTTTTCGTTCTTTTCTGGAGACTGCGCCATTGCCCATCGCCGAAGCCCGCGCTCGAAGGCCCGGTGCGACTCGGAGAAAAACGGGAGATTGAAAAACGACATCAATCTCCCTTGAACTCGGGTGTACTCCTGGCGATGAACGCTTCGTATGCGCGCTCGAAGTCATTCGTCATCATGCAGTCAGCCTGCATTTTTGCTTCGTAGTCGAGCGCTTCATCGATCGGCATCGCCCATTCTTCGTGCAGGCAGCGCTTGGTAATCGCGTGCGCCGCGGTAGGTCCGTGAGCGAGTCCTGACGCAAGCTCGACTGCGTCATTGAGAACCGACTCCGGGGAGCTGATTCTATTGTAGAAACCCCAGCGCTCAGCTTCGTCGCCATTCATCGTGCGGCCGAGATACAGAAGCTCGCTTGCGCGGCCGAATCCAATGATGCGCGGCAAAATCGCGCAGGCGCCCATGTCCGCTCCGGAAAGACCGACGCGAACAAAAAGAAATGCAACTTTGCTGCGCGCGGTTCCGATTCTGATGTCGCTTGCCATCGCGAGGATTGCACCGGCGCCGACACAGATTC
>DASROK010000414.1:0-3870 GCA_035646915.1 Gemmatimonadaceae bacterium | reverse complement strand
GTCTTCGCAGTTCTCGGTCACCGATGACAGCGGAAGGGTCATTGCCTGGGCTGCGCAAAAAATGTTTCGGCTGAAGGAAGCTGTGACGATTTTTGCCGACTCGACCAAGAGCGAGATCCTGTTCACGATCAAAGCCGATCGCGTCATGGACTTTGGGGCACGCTACTACTTTACCGATGCACAGGGTACGACGCTGGGGTCCGTCCAGCGTAAGGGCATGAAATCTATCTGGAGAGCGGAGTACTACATCTTCGACGGTGCAATCTCGAGTTTCAAGATTCGCGAAGAGAATCCCTGGATCAAGGTAGCCGACGGTTTGCTTGATGCAATCCCTTTCGCGGAACTGCTGACGGGATTTGTCCTTCACCCCTCATATCTTGTCTCGCGGGAGAACGGAACCCCCGTGATGAGAATTCGGAAGATGGCCGCATTCCTGGAGAGCCGCTTTTCCATCGAGAGAATCGCACCGATGGAACGCGAAGAAGAACAGCGCGTCCTGCTGAGCCTGATCATGCTGGTCCTGCTGGAGCGACGGCGCGGATAGGAATCAAGAATCTCCGAGCATTTTAATGGCTTGCGCGTGGACCCTCGGATCGCCCGCAGCGAGGATTCTGCCTCCCTGCGCGCAACTGTTCCCGCCCCAGTCGCTGATGACGCCGCCCGCGCCCTCGATGATGGGAATCAACGCAGACACATCCCATCGATGAAATGTGGATTCCACGATGAGATCAATGAAGCCGAGGGCCAGCGTTCCAAAGATATAGCAGTCACCTCCGAAGCGGCTCATGCGTACCCCGCGCTGCACGCGGCGAAAGGCAGCCTGTTCGGTTTCCGAGAAGTAGGCATCCGGATGCGTCGCGCAAAGAGTAGCCTCAGACAGGTCCGCACATGGCCGGGTGCGCAGTGGCCGGCGCACGCCATTCGTGATCAAATCTGCCTGCCCGTTCACTCCGATGAAGCGTTCGCGCAAAACGGGTTGTTCGAGAATGCCGAGCACGGCGTGGCCATCTTTCTCTAACGCAATGAGTGAACCCCACTCATGCCTTCCCGTGATAAACGCCCGCGTCCCGTCCACGGGATCGAGAACCCACGTGTAGCCGTTCGCCGATGGCTTCTCACCGAATTCCTCGCCAATGATTCCGTCATTTGGCCGTTCCCGCTCAATCACGGCGCGCATCGCTTCCTCGGCCCCCTTATCGGCGATTGTTACGGGATCGAACTTGGCTTTGGCAGCACCTTTGTCGGTAATGGGAATGTGCTGCCGGAAGTAAGGCCGAATCACTTCACCGGCAGTGTCGGCGAGTTTGTGAGCGAAGGCGACGGTTTCAGAATCAATAGGCATGCTCCGCAGTGTACGCGACTCCACGTCCCTCCGGGAGAAGGACTACCGCACGCGCACTCTCGGATCGAGGAACGCGTAACACATGTCAACAACCAGACTTGCTGTCACCACCAGCGTCGACGAGAGAATCGTAATGCCGATGATCACGGGAAGATCCTGCGTCGTGATGGCCAGCACTGCTTCGCGGCCCAGTCCAGGCAGACCAAACACAACCTCCGTCACGATCGCGCCGCCCAACAGTCCGCCGAGATCGATACCAAATTGCGTAATCACCGGGGCGGCGGAGCTCCGCAGCGCATGGCGAAAAATGATCCGCCGTTCGGTGAGTCCCTTCGCCCGCGCAGTTCGGATGTAATCCTCACCCAGCACATCCAGCATCGCGCCGCGCGTTAGCCGTGAATATGTAGCCGCGGTGATCAGTGCGATCGACAACCAGGGCAGCATCAAGTGCCGCGCCCACTGCGCGACGCTCTCGGTCATCGGCACATAGGCGCCGGGAGGGAAAAACGTATAGCCCGCCATATACAGTCGAAAGAACAGGAACAATAACAACAACTCACCCATGAGAAATGGCGGCATGGAGTAGAAGAACAACGACGCTGCCGTCAGCGCGCGATCGAAGAACGATCGAGGCCTTGTCGCGGCAATCACTCCTGTACCGACGCCAATCAGCAACCACAATGTCGCCGCGCCGAAGGCAAGCGACGCCGTAACCGGAAAGTCCCGGCGAATGACGCTGACGACCGGCTCGGATGTCAGGAACGATTCGCCCAGGTCTCCACGTACGATGCGACCAAGAAAGCGAAGATATTGCACGGGGACAGGCTGATCCAGGCCGAGCCGCTGCCGCACGAGCTGGATCGTTCGATCGCTGGCCTGACGACCTGCGATCAAGCGAGCGACGTCGCGAGGCGCAACGAAGAACAGGCCGAATACCAGCGTCGCGACAAACCACACGATAACGATTCCCCACAAAATGCGGCGCACGAGAAATCGAATCACGACTTCCCTCCGGTTTCGGTATCGAGCACGATGGTCTGATCGTGCCGGGGATCGAACGCGTCGCGCACACTGTCGCCGAGAATATTGAAAGCGAGCGTCGTTGCGAGTAGCGCGGCGCCAGGAAACACTACAAACCACCAGGCAACCTTATAGAAGGCGATCGAATCGGCCAGCATGTTGCCCCACGATGGCGTTGGCGGCACCACACCCAGACCGAGAAACGACATCGTCGCCTCGAAAGCAATGGAAGATGGGATCAACAAGGTCGCATATACGATCAAAGTCGCCGCAACATTGGGAAGAATCTCGACAAACATGATCCGGAGGCTTCCAGCACCGAGCGAGCGAGCGGCACGCACAAATTCGTGCTCGCGAATCGAGAGCGCCTGCGCTCTCACGACCCGTCCTACGGACGCCCAACTGAAGAAGGCGATTACGACAATGCTGATCGTCAGGCTCGGCCCCACGACAGCAACCAGCGCCAGAGCAAAAACAAGGAACGGCAATGACAGCACCACGTCCATCAGCCGTGAAAGAATCGTGTCGATGATCCCGCCGAACCACGCCGCGATAATTCCAACGAGTGCGCCGACCGCTACCGACAAACCACTGGCAAGAACGCCGACGAGCAGCGACACACGTGCTCCGTACGCGACACGCACGAGAATATCCCGACCTAATCCATCCGTTCCGAACAGGAACTCCCGATTGGGTCCAACAGGAATTCCGGACGGCGAAAGGCCCGTTTCGCGGAACTGTGCTTCGGGCGCGTGCTCGACCACCGCGGCAATCCACGGCGCAAACAATGCGACGAGAATCGTCAACACAATCCCCGTCGCAGCGACAATCGCCCAGCGATCCCCGCGAATCCTTTCAAACGCGAGACGCCACGGGCCACGAGCCCGTATCGATTCGTTCATGACAGTTTCCCCGCAAGAGCAACCGACTCGCCGTCCTTCACAGGAAAGTGACATGCCGCGAGATGTTGCGCGACGTCAGCCAGCCTGGTCGTTAAAGCCGGTTCTTCGGCTGCACATTTCGCCTCAGCCCTCGGACATCTCGGATGAAAACGGCAGCCGGCCGGCGGCTCGATCGGTGACGGAGGATCTCCGGACAGCACGATCTGTTCGCGCGCGGCATCAAGATCGGGATTTGGTATGGGAATCGCCGAGAGCAGCGCGCGAGTGTACGGATGCCGCGCGTGCTCGAAGAGCCCTTTTGCAGAAGCAATCTCAACAACCTTCCCGAGATACATCACGGCGATTCGATCGCTGACGTGGCGCACAACGGAGAGATCGTGAGAAATGAAAACGGTCGTCAGACCCAGCTCTTTCTGCAGGTCTCCGAGCAGATTGAGAATCTGCGCGCGAATCGATACGTCGAGCGCCGACACCGGCTCATCGCAAATCAGAAGTTCCGGTCGCAACGCGATCGCGCGAGCGATTCCGATACGTTGACGCTGCCCTCCTGAAAACTGCGCGGGAAAGCGGTTGTAGTGTTCCGGGTTCAGGCCTACCAGATGCATG
>DASROK010000413.1:0-14172 GCA_035646915.1 Gemmatimonadaceae bacterium | reverse complement strand
CTCGATGACTGACCTCCGGGAACACTTATGCCGGCGCGGTAGGTGTTGAATGCGTCATAGTCGGAATTGTCGTCGCGCCTCGCCGAGAGCGTCCACGATGAGCCCGACTCTGAGTTGGCGACCATCTCGGTGTAGAACGCGGTGTTGCGGCGATCTGCATCAAAACTCGACGTCGGAGAATCACTTCCGCCGACGGGTCCTTCAGAGTTGTCAGCGCGCTCGCTTTCTGCGACATACTCCGCGCCGGCGTTGAACGTGGATGCGTGGGGGAGATGAACCACAAATCCGGCTTCGACGTTTCGCCGCTTGTTGCGTGACATCGAGGCGGAGTGCCGCATGGGCGGCGGCGGCTGTACGCTGAACGGTTGAAAAATGTCTTCGGTGAGATCAGAAACTTCATTTGTGCCCGCGCGCAGGCGCAATCCGACTTTGTCCGACAGGTCTCTTTTCCCATCAATACTGACAGTCAGGCGATGCTGCACCCGATACGAATTGGAATCGATCGGCGCACCCGTGAAGTCGGTTGGATAGTGATACTCTGCATCGGTATACCGGGCAGACACGAGCAGATCGGATCCCTGGCCGGGAGTTATTCCTGCGGAGCCGCTGAGTGTTCCGTTGTAGTAGTTGTTGTTTAAGAAAAAGATTCCGTCGGTGCGTCTCGCTCCTCCGCCAAGCGAGTAGCGTAACAGTTTGTTCGAGCCGTTCGCATCGAGAGTTATTTCGCGTGAGCCGCGGTTCCCTGCTCTGCCTTCTGCGGACATGTTGAAGGCGCCGCGCCCCTGGCGCGTAAAGATCTGCACGATTCCCGAAACAGCATCTGCTCCGTACACGACGCTCGCAGGCCCGCGCACAATTTCAATCCTCTCGATATTGTCGACAGTGAGGTGACTGAAATCGAAAAAGCCGCCTGGCGCATTCACTGGCACTCCGTCGATGAGAACTTTCGTGTACCGGCTTTCGCCTCCGCGAAGGAACATTGAATTCACTGAGCCGGTCGACCCATTCTCCACGAGTATCGCTCCTGGAACCGTTCGAAGAGCGTCACTTACCCGCGTGATTCCGCGTGAGCGAAGCTGCTCACCAGTGATCACTGTAACCGGCTGAGTGAGAGAGATTCGCGAAGCCGGAGATTTGGTCGCCGAAATCACCACTGCGGAGAGCGTCGCGGTGTCGGGTGATTGCGCGGCCGCGAATGTCGATGAACAAACCACCGCTGAGAATGAAATGAGAATGCGTTTTATCATGATTCAGGAAGATCGTTTACGAAGGGGGACAAGCGCGGGAGCTCCAACTGCAGGGTCGCGGGTAATCACAAGCGGCCAGTCATAAACTTTCTCGAGCAGCGGCGCCTGCATGACACTTTCCGGCGATCCGGCTGCGACAACTTTTCCGCGATCGAGAAGAATCACAGTCGAAGCAAAGCGAGCGACAAGATTCAGCTGATGACTCACCAGGAGCACGGCCATTCCATCGTGCGCCAGTGAATGAAGCAGCTCGAACAGCGACATCTCGTGCGCGAGATCGAGAAACGTCGTTGGCTCATCCAGAACCAGAGCGTGCGCTCCCTGTGCGAGAGCGCGCGCGATTCTCACTCGCTGCCATTCACCACCGGAAAGCTCGTCGGTGCGTCGCGCGGCAAATTCGGTCACCTGCGCGCGCTGCATTGCAGACTCGACAGCGGCCGTCTCCGGAGCTGTCGCGCTTCTCCACAAGCCAAGCTGAGGATAGCGCCCGAGTGCGACGTATTCGAGGACCTGCATCGGAAAGCTGAGCTCCTCGCGCTGCGGTGCAACCGCAACGCGACGCGCAATTTCCTGCTGAGGGAGTGACGTGATCTCCGAACCATCGATGGAGATTGCGCCATCTTCCACCGGCAGCCGCTTCAGAAGCGCGCGCACGAGCGTCGATTTGCCGCTCCCATTGGGACCGGCAACCGCTGTTACGCGAGACTCCAGTGCATCGAACGAAACACCGTCGAGTGCCCGCCTGGATGCGCCTGGATATCTGACAGCAACGTTCGAGAACGAGATCATCGCGCTTTTCTCAGCTGTGCCAGAAAGAAAGGAACTCCAAGCACTGCGGTGATTGCGCCAAGTGGGAGCTCGCCGGGCGGGCGGGCAATGCGTGCGGTGAGGTCAGCAGCGATGACAAGAATTGCACCGATGATTGCCGCCGCGATAATCAGCGGACGGTGATGCCGAATGCCCGCTCCGCGAACAATGTGCGGAACAATTAGTCCGACAAATCCAATTAGTCCTGCTGCTGCAACAGTTGCGGCAGCAAGAAGAGCAGCCAGGATGTATACGCGGCGAGTGGATGATTCGACATTCACGCCCATTGCCGCCGCGGCTTCGTCACCGAGCGCAAGGAGATCGATCTCTCTGGCCCAGTAGATCAGTGCCGATCCGCCAACTGCAACCAGAAGAGCCACCCACGGCAGAGCACTCCATGTTGCGTCCGCCACTGAGCCCATCATCCACCAGAGAGCGCCGCGGATTGTATTCGGTGGCGCGTTCGCCAGCGCGATCATGATCACCGCATTCGCAAAAGCGCCGATCACGACTCCTGCCATGAGAAGTGTTCTCGGATCACCGCGTCCCGCACTGCCGGCAGCGCGAGCAACAAGCAATGCGAGCAGTACAGCTCCCGCTGCCCCGCAAAACGCGGCCAATGACACAACGATGTTACTGGATGCGGCGAAGGCAAACGCAATGACTGCACCGACCGCAGCTCCGCCCGAAACACCAAGCAGATAGGGCTCCGCGAGTCCGTTCCGAAGTGTCCCCTGAAGTGCGCCGCCGCTCATGCCCAGACCCGCACCGACGAGAATGCCAAGGAAAATGCGCGGAAGTCTCAGCTGCCGAATGATGGATACCGTCGTCCGATCACCGTTTCCCGCGAGCGCGCTCACGACTTCGCCTGCGCCGATGTGAATTACTCCGCTCCCAAGCGAAATGACCGCGACGACAAAAAGGACAGTCAGCATGGCAAGCCAGTGCCACGATCGATGCTGCATCACCTGAAAGCTTGAGGATGAAAGAGTTTTGCGAGAAGAACGGCCGCTTCACCAAGACGAACCGACGGACGCCCGACGATTGCTGTATCGGCAACGAGGACGCGGCCTTCTCTTACCGCCGAGAGCTGAGCGAGCCGCGGATCTCGCGAGATCTTCGTTTTACCTTCAGGACCGGTAATGATGAATCGAGGATTGCGCTTGATCACATCTTCGATCGACACCGTCGGCGATGTCTCAGCCATGTCGCCGTAGACGTTGATGCCACCGGCAATCTCGACGAGCTCGTTCATGTAGCTGCCTCTTCCGATCGTGATGAGCGGAGCGTCCCAGATGTGCCAGAACACAGTCGGCTTGGGCAACCCTGCAGTTTCCGTCGTCACTCGATGAAGAGTCTTCTCGACCGAATCGGCGACGATGATTCCGCGAGCGCTGTCACCGAGCAATCGGGCGATTGTCCTTGAGGCGCGATAGAAATCCGCGATGTGATCAATCTTGAGTGACAGCGTATTGACTCCGGCCGCGCGAAACGCGCTCGCCGCAGCCTTGTTGTCGTTGCTCGCATAAAGAATCACAAGGTCCGGCCTGGCACCGAGAACAGCTTCGACATTCGGACGAATTCCGGACCCCATGTCCGGGACTTTCACCGCTTCCGGTGGATAGACGTCCCAGTGTGTCCTGCCTACGAGCCGGTCACCCGCGCCCAGCGCGAAGACGAGATCGGTTGTCGCGGGATTGAGCGAGACCACGCGGGATGGCGCCGCCTTGACGATTATCGGATCGCCGAAGTCGTCAGCTTCAGGCTTTGCCTGCGCTGATTCTTTCTGACACGCCGAAGCGATCAGAAGAAAAGCTGCGCAAGGAAAACGGGCTCTCAACAAAAAAGGCATTCTCCGTGAAGAGGATGCCTTGAACGGTCAACGCGTCAGCGAAAGACGCCTCGAACGCCACCAGCACCTCCCCCGAGGTCTGTAACAGTGGCGCGAGTGAAGTCGTCTCCTGGCTCCGGGCCGCGTCGCTTGCCTTCCCGGCATTTGGCCAGTGGCTTTATGAGGCGCGCGTTCTGATACCCGTTACAGTGGCGGGGCCGCACCGGCATCTCACCGGTTTCCGGGGCTCCGCTCGCGAATCAATTGTTCGAGAAGCTTACGCTCGCTTGAGCGCGCGCACAAGCGCAAACGTCATCGCCGATCCGAATACGACTGTGAGCGCGATCATGTATCGAGGATCGATTTCGCGATTCTTCGGCGCGCGAGGAAGATCAATGACCGATACGGAGTTTGCGGGAACATCGTCGGAGAGAAATCGGCGGAAGCTTCGCCGCTCCAGAACAACGGGATCTTTTTCCACGAGCTTTGCGCCAGTCACCGTTCCTTTTTCTTCCTCGATCAGCACTTCGAAAATCTGGGTATCGCGAACAATCGGTATGCTGAGAGGAAATGCGCTTGCAGGGAGTGAATACGTAAAAGCGAGCTGCTTGAGTCCCGGTGCAAGCGGAGCGAATACGCGCGCCTTTCCTGCCTCGAATTTCACTGCCTGTGCAGGTATGTCGCCCTGTGATACCTGGAAATCCTGCGCACGTGCGGGTAGAACTGCTGACCAGACTTCGCCATCGCCTGATGCTGGCGCAACGCGCGTCACCGTGCTGTCGTTGGCAAGCTCATACACTTCCGTCACGCTCCGCATTCCATTCGCATCGACGGCGGAAACAACAACATGGTGTCCCCGACTGCTGATAGGCACCGGGCCCGACGTGGTGTCGAAGACCGCTATTTCTGCGTCTTCACCATTTACAGTGGAGTGAGCAAGCGGCGGCGTGAAATACGCCACGCCTCCGTAGACTGCGGAAACAAAATAAAGCGCGCGCTGGTCGCCACTCCGCGTAAAATGGAACGCATATCGTCCCTTCGTGTCGGCGGGCACGGAATCGAGTGGAGCTGCCCTGTCGTTTCCAACCCGGTGCAGTGTCACCATTACTCCCGGAACCGGAATCATCCGGTCAGTTCCAGGGCGCACTACCTGACCGGACACAGACTGCGGCCCGGTTGGAATTTCCTCGCCATCAGGCGCGAGCGCCGTCGAGTCCTGCGCTAATGCGCCACGTGCGGCGAAGACGAGTGAAACGAGAAGAAGCCTAGATGTTGAACTTCCCAAAATCTTCCGGACGAAGATTCTCGAGATATCGCTTGAGCTGCTCGGCGCTCATTTCTTCCGTCGACGATTGCTCGGGGTTGGCCCCCGGCGACGAATACGCTTCACTCTCTTCCGTGGCGTCCTCAAAGACCATTGCAGTGAGGAGCGAGTCCTGCGCGAATATCGGAGCTGAAAAGCGAAGCGCTATCGCAATCGAGTCGGACGGCCTTGCATCGATGTTGATTATCTGATCCTCACGATGGATCTGCATCTCCGCGAAATAGGTCCGATTCTCGACCTTGGTTATGTGAATGCGGCGAAGAGTTCCACCAAGCCCGGTGATGAGAGTCTTGCAGAGATCGTGAGTGAGCGGCCTGTCGCGGTGCAGCTTGCTCATCTCGATGACGATCGACTCCGCCTCAGGCTGCCCGATCCAGATTGGGAGCAGTCTTTCGCCTTCTTTCTCCTTGAGGATTACGACGTAGGAGTTGTTCGAGCGGTCGAGCCCGAGTCGCATTACTTCGACTTCAGTCAGCTGCATTTTTTGAATGTAACTCTTGGACTCAATCGCATGAAGGCGTAAAACAGAAGTACGGATCAGCACGGAGGACCCGGAGGACACGAAGCATCCACGGAGAACTACAGGGATACTTGTGAGTCGATGAGAAGTTGAGAAAAGCGCTGTTCTGGTTTTTTACAAAAACCACAGAGACTGTGTTTCTCAATTACTCAATAACTCACAAGTATGCCTGTACTTCTCCGTGGATGCTTCGTGTCCTTCGTGTCCTCCGTGCTGATCCGTACTTCTGGTTTACTTGACTGCCTTGAGGAGCTGCTTCACGCGGTCGGTTCTTTCCCACGTAAAGAATGTTTTCGCATTCTTGCCCGACCCGGATTTTTCCGGCTCACGACCGAAGTGACCGTACGCGGCGGTCTTCTCATAAATCGGCTTGCGGAGCTCGAGATCAGCCATGATACCGCGGGGCGTGAGATCGAAAACTTCGCCGACTGCCCGCATGATCGCCGCCTCCGGAACAGTGTTGGTTCCGAAAGTATCCACCATGACCGAGACAGGTCGCGCAACTCCGATCGCATACGCAAGCTGCACTTCACAGCGTCGCGCGAGCTTCGCGGCGACAATGTTTTTCGCAACCCAGCGCGCTGCGTAACACGCGCTGCGATCGACCTTCGAAGGATCTTTTCCGCTGAACGCGCCGCCGCCATGCCGGCCCATTCCACCGTAGGTGTCGACAATGATTTTGCGGCCGGTAAGTCCAGCATCACCCTGCGGCCCGCCAATCACGAAGCGCCCGGTAGGATTAATGTGATACTTGACCTCGCGTGGCCTAAGTTCTTTTGGGATAACTGGTTCGATCACATCAGATATAATTGCCTGCGTGAGCTTCTTGGTTGCGATCTTGTCGTCGTGCTGTGTCGAGATTACGACGGTGTCGACAGCGACAGGAACGCCGTCTTCGTAAATCACGGTCACTTGTGATTTACCATCGGGCCTCAGCCACGAGCTTCCATTGCGCCGCTCCTCAGCGAGACGACGACTGAGCTTGTGCGCAAGGACAATCGGGAGCGGCATGAGCTCCGGAGTCTCATCCGACGCGTAGCCGAACATCATTCCCTGATCCCCCGCTCCGCCTGTGTCGACGCCCTGGCTGATATCGGGTGATTGTCTGCCGATAGTGCTTACTACGGCACACGTCTTTGAATCGAAGCCGTAGTTCGCATCGGTGTACCCAATTCGCTCGATGGTGCCGCGAACGATGTCAGCAACGGGAACGTAGGTCTTGGTTGTGATCTCGCCTGCAACGCACGCGAGACCAGTAGTCACCAGAGTTTCGCACGCTACGCGCGCGATTGGGTCGTCAGTAAGAATTGCGTCGAGAATGGCGTCCGAAATCTGGTCGGCCACCTTGTCGGGATGTCCCTCGGTAACTGACTCCGAGGTAAATAGATGTCGATCGAGCACGATTTCCCTGGGATTGGGACTGGGTGTTGCGGACTGCGGGCACGCCGTACGATTCGTGCCGGCATTGGTCTAGGGTCCGCTGATTCCTTCAAACGTATTCCCATCGACGTACTCGGGCAACCCGTCGCGAAGAAAGTCAGCGTCGCCGAAAGCAGCGAGAAGTCGCGAGCGCAGCTCTCGCTCCGAATCGCGAGCAGTCTTTGTCGCCAGGGCAGCCTGCGCCGCTTCTCTCGCTACTTCGGCGCTCACTCCGCGCACAATCGCTTTCACCAGCGGGACCGAACGCGCTGCAACACTCAGCTGCCGCACGCCGAGTCCGATCAGCGCAAATGCCATGATGGGCTGCGACGCCATCTCGCCGCATACGCTCACCTCGAGTCCGTTCGCATGACCGACTTCGACGGTGCGACTGATGAGTCGCAGCACCGCGGGGTGCAGCGGTGTGAAGCGGCTCGCGAGATTCGCGTTGCCCCGGTCGACGGCCAGAGTGTACTGCACGAGATCGTTCGTACCGATACTGAAGAAGGCCACTTCGCCAATCAGCGTGTCGGAGCCAACAGCAGCTGCCGGTGTCTCGACCATTACGCCCAGTGGCAGGTCGTGACGGTACTCGACACCGCGTGCATCGAGCTCGGCTGCGGCGGTCTCGAGAAGACGTCGCGCCTGCCGCACTTCATCCACCGTTATGACCAGAGGCAGCATGATGCGCACGTCGCCGTGCATTGCTGCGCGAAGCAGCGCTCGCAGCTGCGTCTTGAACAGCTCGGGCTCATCGAGACACATGCGGATGGCGCGCCATCCGAGGAAAGGGTTCGGCTCCGATGGAAATCCGCCGATCGGAAGCTTGTCGCCGCCAACGTCGAAAGTGCGGATTACGATGGGGTGATTTCCAAACGCCTTCACGACCTTGGTGTACGCCTTGTACTGCTCCTCTTCATCCGGCATCGTCGCGCGTCCCACGACGAGAAATTCCGTCCGCATCAGGCCAACACCTTCCGCTCCGGAATGCGCTGCAGCCTCTGCTTCGTCAGGCAGGTCGACGTTCGCGCGCAGCGTGATACGCACGCCGTCGACTGTGATCGGCTCGGCATTGGAAAGTGCGAGCAGCTCAGCGGTGTTGCTCATCTCGCGCTGAGCGCGATCCGAATACGCCTCGATCTGCGCCTCGGTCGGATCCGCGATGATTACACCGGAAGACCCGTCGAGTATCACGTTCTCCCCGGCTTTGAGGCGGTGCGTTGCATCACGCAATCCCACCACGGCGGGCAACCCGAGAGATCTTGCAAGTATTGCAACGTGCGACGTGCGGGTTCCTGCATCCGTCGCAATTGCCGCTATCGTGTCACGATCCAGCTGAACAGTGAGACTTGGTGTGAGATCGTGAGTGACCAGGATCGCATTGCTTCCCTTTGGAAGATCGACCGGGTCATGATCCGGAAGCCCGAGCAGAATTGAAAGCACACGAATGTGCACGTCCGTCAGGTCGCCGACGCGCTCGCGAATTGTCGGCTGCGTGTGACGCGCGAAATTCTGCCGCCACTCGATCAGCACCAGGTCGAAAGCTTTTTCAGCACCGAGGTTCTGCCGGATCAGATTCTCGACGCTTTCGATCAGCTCGCTGTCGGAGAGAATCATGATCTGAACTTCGAAGATGCCGGCTTCTTCAGCGCCGGCATGGCTCTCAGCGCGCTTCTTTACCTGCTGAAGCCTGGCTTTCGCGGCATCGATTGCGTCATGAAGACGCCTGATCTCAAGCGGTATTGCTTCATCGGGAACAATCCGATGAGGAACATCGGGTACTTCCCACAGAAGAAGATGAACGGGCCCAATGACAATACCGGGGGACGCCGGCATCCCGACGAGTTTCGTATCGCCGGGCATGCGGTCCATCACTACTCGCCGAACCCGTCAGCGATCACTGCAGCCAGCGCATCGAGCGCTGCCTCCGCATCCGGACCATCTGCCTTCAGATCGATTGTCGATCCCTGCTCGGCGGCGAGCATCATCACGCCCATGATGCTTTTTCCGTTCACTTCGAGATCGTCGCGGACGATAGTGATGCTGCTGCCGAAACGTGAAGCCGTCTTCACGATCTCCGCTGCAGGCCGCGCGTGAATTCCAAGCTTGTTCACGATCTTGACGGTGCGCTCTGCCATTAACGGATCACCGAGAAAAGGACGAACAGGCCGAGCACGATCAGTGAGATCCTCCATCCTTCAACCCTCCCTCCCAATCGTGCCAGGAAAAGACCACCTGTCATTGCCAGCAGAATGATCAGCGCCGAAAGATTCCGTCCGCCGCCGATCACCGCGCGCGCCGCAAGGGGAATCGAGACGCCCGCAATGAGTGCGGCGAGCGTTCCAACAACCTGCGGACCTCTTCTGAGAACCGGATGAGCAAGCGCGTCCGCAACCCTGAGGCCCCGCTTGAACCCAACGCGAAGCCCCCAGGCCCTGAGCGCCAGATGTCCGACGTTGTACGTCACCAGAAAAATAGCGATGACCAGAAGGGGTCGCCCACCAAGCCCGAACGCACCCAGCGCAATCAGCGAGCACAGCGGAAGCCAGCTCGCCCACACCAGACGGTCTCCGACGCTTCCAAGAGGTCCGCCGAGCGCTGTGCGAAACCGCTCGATCATCGGCGCGGGCACTCCGTCCAGTTCGGCACGCGCGAGTGCGCCGACGGCTACTCCCGCGAAATACGGATGTGCATTGAAATATTTCGCGTGGCGTCCAAGTGCCTGATGATATTCCTCCCCATCGATCCCACCGGGCAGCAGTCTGAGAGCGGGCTCCGTACAGAACGCAATGCCATTCCCGTTCATCGTCTCGTAATTCCACGCGCCCTGAATCGCGAACAGACGGGAGAAGATGATCAGCCACGTTCCCACAGGAAGAGTGCGATCAGTCTGCACGGGATCAGTCATCGCGTCACCAGAATTACTGCGCCGGCGGCAAGACCCGCGACAAAAAGAAAGCGGGCGCCCGGAACTGAATGAAATACTTTCCACACCGCGCGCGCCGACACCGCTGCGACAATTGCCACAACAAATGCCCGCGAATACCTCGCGTCGACTGACCACGACGCGACAATAGCTTTGATGAGCGGGTGAAACACGAGCATCGCGGCGAGCGTGACGCAGAACCCGCGTATGAGATCACCAGTGAGTCCTGCCAGCTGCAACCCGTTCACTGCCTTTCGGGATCCGGATTGCAGTGATGCGCGCTGCCTTGCGGCCATCGCAGCTATCAGTCGCCGCAGCCAGACCATGCTCTTTCCGCTGAACAGCGCGGCAACCAGCGCCGCAAAGAGACTCGCTGGAAGAGCACCCGCAGGATCGAATGCCTGCGAGGCGTATAGCGCGCCACCGACCACGCTCGCAGATCCCCACTCGGGGTAACGCGCTGCGCCGAACGGAAGCATCTCGAGTGCAAGCAGCTCGAGCACGGCACCCATCACCAGGCCAGCCGATGCGTTTCCAATGAACGCTCCTGCGACAGTTGCGGCGACTATCGGACGCGAGATCATCGCCTGCGGAAACGTCACGACATCCATGCCGAGCACTGCGCCAAGAAGTGCAATTGGCAGAAGGTCGAGAATGATCACGCCGAGCGGGTCTCCGCCTCACTCGACGCGATGAACTCGCTCATCGGAACTTCCCGCGCGCCTGGCACATCCTGCGCGGTAACCTTAACGCCACTCTCCACCATTGCGCGCAGCTGCGCTTCCTCTTCGGGAGCGAGAAATACATACCGGTTTTTCTGGACGCGTCCCGCGCGATGATGAATGCCGCCGAGATTGACTTCACGAATCGAAGGAACGCCGCTCACGAGACGCTGCATTGTCGGAATGTCCGGCGCGACAAGAATTCCCTCGCGCTCGTCGGATGTGTATTTGTCGTGGTCGCGTATTGCCGTAGTCACATCGGCGAAGATCAGTTCCATCTCGGGTGGAACGCCCATGCGATAGAGATCCTGTTCCCAGTCGCAGCAGGCGACGTTGTCGTCCACGAGCACGATGAAATCCGTATCGAGCGGCTGGCCCCATCCAACGACCACCTGGCCGTGGATCAGTCTGTCATCGATCCTGTACAGGGCGAGTGACATTTATTGACCACCGGATGCAGCAAGCGCAGTGCGTCCTTTTTCTGCGGCCGTTATGGCGGCAGACTTTGGATCGGCAGCGGCCTGAAACACAAATTCAAGAAGGGCGGCGAGATTCGCGCCCGTGACAAGAACCAGACTGGGATTGGCGCGCATCATTCTCCGAACGGCCAGCGTTGCGCTTCCACCCGGAAGATCTGTAAAGATCACCGAGACGTTCGAGCTCGCTGCGGTCTCGGTGAGGACGCTTTCAATATCGCCCGCTCCAAGTCCGCGATTGCTGACCGGGATGAACACTCCGCCGCGCCCGGAGATCTGGTCGACTGCGCTCACGAGTCCATCGGGAAAATCACCATGACCTGCTACAATCGCTCGCGGTGACTCCGATTTCTCGACGCTGTCATCAGTGCTACTCTTCATCTTCCTGAAGGTAGTCGCGAACGTTTCCGGCTGCCGCTCTCCGCATCTTGCCTATCAGACGCTCGTTGAATGATTCCGCGGCATTGATTCCGGAATATCTCAGCAGGTGATTCAATGCGATCACCTCGGCAATCACTGTAATGTTTTTTCCGGGGTTCAGGAAAACTGTTATCAGTGGCAGCTCGACTCCGAGAATCGTCGTGGTCTGAGTGTCGAGGCCCGTGCGATCGACGACTGCATTCTGATCCCACTCCTCGAGGCGTACTACAACTTCCATCCGCTTCTGTTGTCTCACTGCGCGGATTCCAAAAATCGACGGCACATCGATGAGGCCGATTCCGCGGATCTCCATGTGATGCCGCTGCAGCTCGTGTCCCCTGCCAATGAGCACGTCGTTGCCGCGGCGCTTTGTAATCACGAGATCATCGGCAACCAGCCGGTGCCCGCGCTCGACGAGATCGAGCACGCACTCGGATTTTCCGATGCCGCTTCTGCCGGTGAAGAAAAGACCCACGCCAAACACGTCGGCAAGCGAGCCGTGAAGAGTTGTTGACTCCGCGAACTCGCCCTCGAGGACGGGCTTTATGCGACGATAAAATTCCGTGGTCTTGAGTGTGCTTTTCAACAGCGGAATTCCGGCGCGCGCCGCCGCGTCTCGCAGCTCTTCAGGCGGATCCTGATTCTTCGTCAGGATCACTGCGGGCATTTTGAATGCAAAAAAGCTCGAGAGAATCCGTGAGCGTTCCGCTGCTGACAGCGAGTGGAGGTAGGTGATCTCCGTTTCGCCGAGAACCTGCAGACGCTCAGCGACAAACCGGTCGACATAGCCGGCGAGAGCCAGCCCCGGACTCGAGACGTCCGAGTTGGGAATCTCGGTGTCCAGGCCGATACCGCTGCCGATGTCGCTGAGGCTCAGCGACTCGCCGAATGTCTGAAGAAGCTTTCCAACTGTGACCGTGGGACTCAAGCGGTGGCTGCCTTCCTCGCCGGAGCAGCGCGACGTGCGGTCCTGCGGCTCGCCCGCAATGGCCGTATCTGCGCAAGCAGACGGTCCAATGCCGCGGCAAACGCGGGCCCGAAATATCGGCCCTGGCCGCGCGCTACCAGATCGCGCTGCCGGGGCGCATGAAGGAGAATCTCGACACGCTTCACGGGTCCATCTTGCTCAAAGCGAATAATCGCGTCAACCGTTCTGCCAATGCGGCGTGCGGCTCGCCTGACGGCGGCTTCGGTGCGTCGACGCATACGATCCGAGACAATAGCGTGATGTGCGTGAAAGATTATGTCCACTTCTCTCTGCCTCGCTGAATCACCTGCTGAAGGTGGTCAAGTGTCTGGTTTGCCGATCGATCCCATGTAAATCGCTCGGCAAAACGCCTGCCCGCGCTTCCCATCGTTTCTACCAGCTGCGGATTCTCGGCCATGCGGCGCATTGCTCCGGCAAGCGCGACAATATTGCCATGGGGAACCAGCAGCCCTGTCTTGTCAGGTAGAAGCGATTCACGCAGGCCCGGGGAATCGCTGGCGATAACAGGTGTTCCGCACGCTTGCGTCTCGAGATTGGTCAATCCCCATCCCTCTTTGGGCGATGCGAACACCGATGCCCACGATTTTCTCAGAAGATCGCGCTTTTCCTCGGCGGAAATAAACCCGAGGAACCGGACGCGATCGGCGATTCCAAGCGCCGATGCAAGCTGTTCCAGATGTTCGCGATAATCTCCCGCACCGGCAATCGACAGACATGCGCCGGGATTGTTCAACGTCGAGAAGGCCTGAAGAATGAGATCGATTCCCTTGTATCGCTTCAGCCGCCCGACGTAAGCGAAAAGTGGCGCACTCGATCTTGTGGCTGGCGCAGGTGTGAAGAACTCAGTGTCCATGCCGTTGTGAATGACGCGAACCGACTTGCGCGGAATTCCTCTTGCCGCAAGATCGTCAGCCGTGCTTTCACTGACCGCCTCGAATGGCCGGCCTTTGTAAACCAGCGGAATTCCGCGCTCGGCGATCCATACCGATGCCGCCATGTGCAAAGGAGCTTCCCTGAAGATTGTACTTCCGAACAAGTGATGCACCAGTACCACAACCGGAGGACCATTCCAGCGGGGTGTATAAAGCGGAATCTTGTTCAAATCTTCGATGAGGACGTCGTATCTGTTGCCGGCGAGTCTCTCCTGGAAATAGCGGCGCGCATTGAACTGAAACGAGTACCGGCTTCCGATGCGGTGAATGTCGATGCCATCGATGAAAGCGCGGGGAGCGCTGCCTGGCCATCCGCTCGCGAGAAGATCGACCCGATGGCCCATCGCCGCAATGCGGCCGAAGATCTCATGAAGGTGTACTTCCGCTCCTCCGCCGTTCGGATTTTCGCGATCGTTCCAGTTGACGACGAGTATCCGCACTAAAGAACGCCGGCGCGACGTGCAAACGCGTCGAGCACTCCGTTGACGAACTTCGCGCTCGCCGCCGTTCCGAATCTTTCGGCCAGTCTCACTGCCTCCTGAATCACGACGCGCGGCGGA
>DASROK010000412.1:0-7672 GCA_035646915.1 Gemmatimonadaceae bacterium | reverse complement strand
AAGTGCAGTTCAGATCCCCGACATTGTTGATGTACCCGGCGTTCTCCGTATCCTCGGTGAGACACGCGCCCGTTCCATTGTCCACTGTGCTTTGCCCAAAGACAGGTGTCGCACTGGGCGAAGACAACGGTGCAACCGGGTTTTCACTGCGGTCCGTACACGCGAGAATCAAAAGTGAAAGTGCCGCGGCTGCAGGTACGAGATGCCATCGCGTCAACCCTCGTCGGTGACGGCCACCGACTACTGCGTCCCTACATGAACTGACAATCTGTTGCAACTGCTTTGACATGTTGGATCCCTCGAGGTGGAAGCAACTATTCCCGGCCTGACGTGCCGGTCGTCGCTCCTCTTCGGTGGTTGGACGCTTCTCAGTGAGAAGTCCAACTTTGCGTGCCGGCCTCGCGACCGGGTAGCCTTTATCGAAGGAGAAATGGAATTCGACCGGAGCTATCTGGCATTTATTAATGAATGCCCATTCGCTCCGGCGCAGAGATGTAACACTACCTTAATAACTCCGCAAGCATCCTTTTATTTGAGAATATATTTGTGATTTTGCTTAGTGAATTAGTATTCGGCTGGCCATAATGTCTTTTTAGTAACTAAACTGGTGCATTTTCTGTCAACAAAAAAAAAGAACCGTCGAGCGACGGTTCTTTTTTCATTTGTTCACGGCCTTGTGAAGTGTTGCGTTAGCGAACTCCCTTCACTGTCACCGTTCGCTGTGCGCTGGCAGAGTTGCCTGCTGCGTCGCTCACTGTCAACACCACGGTATAGCTGCCGCGTGAAGAATACGTATGTCTCGGTTTGACAAGCGTCGATCCCGTGAGTGAAGTGTTATCGCCGAAGTTCCACGAATAGCTTGTGATCCCTTGTGGATCAGAAGACGCAGATCCATCGAACGCACAATCATTCTTATTGCGTGCACAGCTCACGACAAATGACGTTGTCGGTGTGCTCGACGAAGGACTGCCCGGCAAACCGAATCCTGTGGTCCTCACCAGGAGATTCGGCGTCGTACGTCCAATCGAGCTCACCACTCCCGCAGATGCGTTTGCGAGGATTGCCTGATTGACCGTTGCAGGTGATGCTCCCGGGAAGGACTGCAGGTAAAGCGCAGCGGCTCCCGTGACGTGAGGTGTCGCCATCGACGTTCCGCTCGCCTGGTAATACAGATCGTCGCTTACGTTCGTCGCCGACGTGATTCCGTCTCCTGGCGCATAGAGATCGAGGCAAGGACCAAAATTGGAATACGTTGCTGCTGCGTCCTGCCAGGTTGTCGCTCCAACCGTCAACGCTGCGGTGACATTCGACGGTGAATAATTGCAGGCGTCACTCGCCGCGTTTCCTGCCGCTACAACAAAGGTCACGCCAGAATTGATTGCATTCTCAATTGCTGCGGTAAGCGCCGCGGATAAATCGCCCGACGTGCTCATGTTTGCGACGGCGGGAAGGCGCCTGTTGGCCGCAACCCAGTCTATGCCGGCGATTACTTCGCTGTTCGTTCCACTGCCATTGCAATCGAGTACGCGGACCGAGTACAGAGTTGCTGCCTTTGCCACTCCGACGGTTGCTCCTCCGACAATTCCAGCGACGTGAGTTCCATGCCAGTTGCAGCCGTCTGGTCCATAGCCATCGGTGATGGAGCTGAATGCCGGTACGACCCGGCTGCCGAACTCCACGTGAGTGTGACGTATTCCGGTGTCGATGATGTACACGTTCACTCCCGCTCCGTCGCCGCCGTACGAATAGGTCCAGTCGAGCGGAAGTTTCGTTTGATCTATTCTGTCCAATCCCCACGACGGTGGACTTGACTGAACGCCCGCAATCGAGACGCGTGAATCCGGCTCGATAAAGTCTACCGCCGGATCGCTTGCCATTTCTTCCGCCTGCTGCGCCGACATGTGGATCGAGAATCCTTTCAGCGCAGATTTGTAGATTCGTTTGATATTGCCACCGTGTGCAGCTGCAAGGCTGCGCGCCCGGCCCGATGCATCGGTCTCGAATTCATTCAGGACGACGATGTACTCATCAGCGATATTCACGCGCTCCGCTGCATGCGACGTCCGCACCACGAGCTTTGCTGGACTCCTTCTCGCGACCGAGGGACCGAATGAGTCTCGGCATGCGACAGCTGGAACAACCAGAACGGCAACTGCGGCACGATGGCGAATCAGCCATGCCACCAGACGTGATAAGCGCGGGCGTTCCATTTTCGTTCCTCGATTGTTCTTCGGCAACCCGACCGGCGTAGCATCTCTGCCGTAGCCTCGTTGGCTTTGCGTCCCCGTCTTTCGACGAGTTTGCCTTTTCGCGAACCCCTGCTCTCGAGGAACGCGCCGACGTTAGTAGTTAACCTCGCTGTGTTGACGAGCGTAGCGGCAAATCGCAACAGGTCACGCAAAACGCAACACGTGAAACAGCACCAGAAAGAGAAAGGCTCCCTCTTTCGAGAGAGCCTTCGTCATAGAGCAAGAGACGCGGCTTCAGGAGGATGCTGCCCACCGCGTCCCACGCGGGCAGCGCGCGTGTAAATGCGCGCTACCTGCCGTTGTTCTTGATTTGAATAGTCTTCTGCGAAACTCCAGTGAGTCCAGCCGCATCCGACACGGTCAACGTTACCGTCACACTGTAATTACCCTTCTGCGTGTAGCTGTGCGACGCGTAGGGACTTGCGACTGCGCTCGACGTGCCGTCACCAAAGCTCCACTGATAGCTCGAGATTCCGGAGTCATCACTCGACGCTGATCCATTGAAGCTGCATGAACCCTTCTGGCAGCTCACGCTGAAGCTTGCCGTCGGCGCTGAATTGGGTGCCGGCGCAGGTGCGGGAGCAGGCGCTGGCGCAGGATCAATTGGAGTTACTGTCCCGCCGCTTCCGTTCACGCGAAGGAGTCTGTTCGGCGAAGAGCCAAGAAGACCACTCAGCGCACCACTCGTCGAATTGCCGGCAATTGCCGAAGCAACCTGGGCGGGCGATGCACCAGGGTTTCCCTGGAGATAAAGCGCGGCTGCGCCTGCAACGTGCGGCGTCGCCATCGACGTGCCGTTCGCAGATCCCATCGAATAGTCGTCAGTGTTCCATGCCGAGTAGATGTTGCTTCCCGGTGCGAACAGGTCGACGCATGAGCCCCAGTCTGAATAAGAAGCCATTGCGTCGGTGTTGGTTGTCGCGCCAACAGTGATAGCATTTGGAGCGCTTGCCGGTGAGTAGTTGCATGCATCGGCGGCGGAATTGCCTGCAGCAACTGCGAACACAACGCCTGCATCAGTTGCGCGCTGCACTGCATCATTCAGCGCCTGCGAGAATCCGCCGCTGACGCTCATGTTTGCAACCGCAGGCAGAGTGCGATTCGCAGCGACCCAGTCGATTCCTGCGACCACGCCTGCTGTGGTGCCGCTTCCGTTGCAATCGAGTACGCGGACTGAGTGAAGTCTTACACTCTTTGCAACACCGACCGTTGCACCACCCACTGTTCCCGCGACGTGAGTACCATGCCAGTGACAACCAGTTGCGCCGTATCCATCCGCGATCGCGCTGTAATCACCAGATGCTCTTCCGCCGAACTGCGAGTGTGTCGTCCGGATTCCGGTATCGATGATGTAAACGTGCACACCAGATCCGGTTGCTGAATACGAATAGCTGTTATCGAGTGGCAGCGACGACTGATCGATACGATCGAGTCCCCAGCTCGCGGCCGTCTCGGTCATGTTCATTTCCTGATCCTGCTCTACGTATGCAACCGAAGGATCTGCCGCGACTGCTGCAGCACGCGCTGCAGTCATGTGCGCGGAGAAGCCCTTGAGTGCATTCCCGTACGTGCGATGCAGAAGACCCTGGCCATTCTTCAGAAGACCATTCGCCTTCCCGGTTACGTCGACGACGTCGCTCTTGAAAACGACAATGTATTCGTCCGCGATCTTGTTTCCGCCGCGTTCGAACACTGGCCGAAGATTATCTGCTGCACTCGGCGTTGGTGCAGTTGCATCCGAGCATGCTGAGAGGCCGACGGTGACCAGACCAACCGCCACGAGCCAGCCCGCGCTGGCTACCGCCTGACGACCTTTGCGGATCGACGACAACATTGTTGAACTCCTCCTGTTGGTGTTCGGCAGCCCGACTGGCGTGACACCGGACTTTCCGGCGCTTTAGCCTCGTGGCTTTGCGTCCCCGCCTTTCAGCGGGTTTGCCTTTGTCGCACCTCAACTCGAGGAGCGAACAAGGTTGAATCGATTGTTACTGTCTCGTGGACGACCGAATAAGGCGGGGGTAACAGAGCGCATTGCAGGCTGGAACCGTCTGACCTACTTTCGCTGGCGCGAGACGGTCACGAAAACCCGGGCATTGTCCGCAACCGTGAGCCTCGATGGAAATCAATCTTTCGGACCAGCTGCAGTCGGCTCTGGCTGGCGATTACGAAATTCTGAGAGAGCTTGGCGGCGGCGGCATGAGCCGCGTTTTCGTTGCGCGAGAAACTCGTCTCGACCGCGAAGTTGTCGTGAAGGTCCTTCCTCCAGATCTTGCCGCGGGTATCAAAAGTGAACGCTTCGAGCGCGAAATTCAGTTCGCCGCGCGATTACAGCATCCACACATCGTGCCTCTGCTTTCCGCAGGTTCAAAAGGCGGTGTGCTCTACTATACGATGCCGTACGTTCATGGACCGTCACTTGCCGCGCGCATCAAGGAATTGGAACCCCTGCGGCTTGCTGACGCAGTTGCGATTTTTCGAGACGTTGCTGACGCGTTGGCATTTGCACATTCGCAGGGTGTTGTTCATCGCGACATAAAACCGCAGAACATCCTGCTTCAAGGTCACCATGCAGTGGTGCTGGACTTCGGCGTCGCAAAGGCGCTGACCGAAGCTGTTACCGAAGCAAGTCTGACTTCTACCGGTCTCACTCTTGGAACGCCGTTATATATGGCTCCCGAGCAGGCGCTAGCCGATCCGCACGTCGATGGCCGCGCCGACATTTATTCTCTCGGCATTGTCGCCTATGAAGTGCTTTCAGGTCATACTCCGTTTCCCGCCGCTTCTCCGCGGGCAGCAATGGCCGCGCACGTTGCAACAATCCCGCGGGAGCTCTCGGAGGTAAATGGCTCTGTCCCCATAGAGCTCGCTCGCATCATCATGCATTGCATCGAAAAGGATCCGAACGACAGGTGGCCGTCCTCTGAGGATTTATGCGAATCCTTAAATGACTTCGGTGCGCGATTTACTCCATCAAGAAAGCAGGTAGTGCACCCGGCTTCTTCACGCGCCAGCGTAATCTCACCTCAACAACCGTCAGCTGCTACGGCTGTCAGGGGCCGGCCTCGGTTTCGAGTTTCCATCGCGTCGTACATCGCGTTGTTGATGATCGCGATCCTCGGCGCAGCCGCCTTCGCATACTCGCGCTGGGCTGTTCCCACAAGTGAGAAGTCACTCGTGGTTCTGCCATTCGAAGATGCCAGCGGCAATCCCGCATACACAGACGGCATGACAGATGATGTAATCACGAATCTTGTCCAGGTGGAGGGACTTCGCGTCACATCCCCGACATCGACATTCGCACTGAAGACCAGCAGAGCAACTCCTGCGGCAATAGGCCGCGATCTTGGCGTTGACTACGTGCTCGAGGGTGTTGTGCGTCGAAGCGGACATAAACTCCGGATTAACGCGCGCTTGATAAATGTCAACAAACGGTCCTACGCGTGGTCTAACAGCTACGATAGTGACGAAACCGACGTGTTCGACATTCAGGGAAGCATTGCGAAGGACATATCTGACGCCCTCACGCTGCGGCTTGCACCTCAGTCACGTCGGGATTTAAAGAAGTCGAATGTGACCGATCTCGATGCCTATGAATATTTCCTGAAAGGCAACTTTGCGCAGAGAGGTTTTACCGAGGACAGCCTCAATCTTGCGATTGCATATTACGATTCCGCTCTTGCAATCGATCCAAAATATGCGCGAGCATATTCAGGAAAAGCTTCGGCGTATTACAACCTGGCGGATGACTTCTGGGTACCTAGCAAAGCATACCCGTTGGTTCGCGAAAATGCAGAGAAGGCGATTGCACTCGATGGAAAACAAGCGGATGCCTATGCGCTGCTTGCAAGTTACGAGCTGGCATACGGGTGGAACTGGGAAAACGCGGGGCTGAGTGCCAGGAAAGCCGTCGAGCTCAATCGTAATTCGTCCCTCGGTCACATGGCGCTTTCCTGGTTTGACCTGATTATGGGACGAGATCACGAAGCTCTCAGCGAGTCTCAGATTGTGTCGACACTCGATCCCTATTCGTACACGATCGGCGGAAACGTGGTTTCGCTGCTGCGCGCCGCTGGACGAAATGATCTTGCCATTCTGGAAGCGCGACGAATGCTTCAAACGGAAGTGGGTCCCCCAGAGGTCCTCCGCGCCTGGATCAGCTGGGATTTCATGCTGATGGATAAGCTGCCGGAAGCACGCGCGGAGCTCGATTCTGCTTTGAGCGTCAAGCCGGCATGCTGCAAGCGAACAAAGGCGCTTTATCAGGCACATGCCGGTAACGCCCGGGAGGCGTTGCGACTTATGCAAGATATTCTTGACGCAAAGCGACAGGCGAACGAATACTATCGAGCCGACTTTGCTGCGGAGGTCAATGCCGCTGCGGGAGATCGCGAAGCTACCTTCGCGTCGCTTGAACAAGCTTGGCGAGACCGGTCGGTCGGTCTACCACTCCTCGCTCGAAACGCGGAACTTCGGAAGTACGCGGATGACCCGCGCTTTATCGACCTGAAGCGACGAATGAAGCTTCCGTAGTGTCAGGGAGTGACTGCCACCGGCACGCTTACGCTCTGGCAATTGCACTTGGATTTCCCGCCTGGCAACGATCCATAACGGAATCCCTGGTCGCTCGCGGAAACAGGACAAATTGCATCACTGCCCGGCGTCTTCCAGCCCAAACATGTTCCAATCGCAAGTGTGCCATTCCCGTCGTCTCTGCAGGAGACGGCGACCGCACCCAGTGGCACGACCGTAGTGTCCCCGGCAAAGAGCTCTCCGCACAGATCGGGTGGATCATCAACTGTCACTGTGCCGGATACTCCGGGCACCAGAGTGTATTGAGTACACGAGCCCGTTAAGGCACTACCACCACCATATGATACCCACAGACCAATGTCCGTTCTCGTCGATTTTGCATTCTGCGTGAGCGCCCCGAACATATCGAGATAAATTGTTTGACCGGCAGCGCACTGGATCGGATCGCCCGGCGAGACAGGCAAGAATGTTGTGCCGTCCGTCGAGTAGGCGGTGACGACAATTCTATCGAACGTGACGTCGCTCGAGCTGCAGTTGAAATCGGTAGCATCCTTTATCCCGTTGATTAATCCCGATGCTAGTGCGTCATCGCCCATGCAAGAAGATCCATCGAGAAGCAGGCCATTCGACTGTATTTGTGCCGTGCCGCCGCCGCCATGCAATCCATACCGCGGAGCTTGCGGCCTTTCTACGCTTGCGTCGAGCGACGACGAGGCTTCCCCGCACGCTTGGAGACCCCCGATGTATGCGAGAGCCAGGCAGACCACCGCTCGTGGATGGAAGTGTCTCATTTGACGGCCTTATTTGGAGTTGAGTTCAATTCAGTCGACCGCGAAGTCGATTGTGCCCGTCCCGCCATGATTTCCGAGCGCGGTAAACCCGCTTGGCAAGAA
>DASROK010000411.1:0-4906 GCA_035646915.1 Gemmatimonadaceae bacterium | reverse complement strand
GCGTGACCTCGGAGCCCTCGGCGTGATGCTTCAGATCTCGCCTAACCCAATCTCATTCGCGACACGCTGCATCGCCGTAATGACAAAGGCGATGTGCTCATCGAGATCAACGCCAAGGTCAGCAGCGCCGTTGATCACATCGTCGCGATTCACGCCGCGCGCGAAAGCCTTGTCCTTCATTTTCTTTCGCACTGACTTCGCTTCGACCTCCATGACACTCCTGCTCGGCCGAACAAGGGCAGTTGCCGTGATCAAACCCGTGAGCTCGTCGACAGCAAACAACGCTTTGGCCATCATCGACCGACGGGGCACGCCACTGTACTGTGCGTGACCGAGAATGGCCTCGAGAATATCCTCGGGAAATCCGCGGCTTCGCAGAATTCGAACGCCCTCAGCGGGATGCTCCTCCGTTGGTGAGTGAGCCTCGTTCGGATACTTCTCGTAATCGAAGTCGTGAATCAGCCCGGTGATTCCCCAGCGGTCGGAGTCTTCGCCAAACTTCCCGGCGTAAGCGCGCATCGCGGCTTCCACCGACAGCATGTGCTTCCTGAGCGAGTCGCTCGCGGTGTACTCGTGCATGATCGCCAGAGTTTCATCTCTCGACGGTGTATCAGTCATCAACATTTCCTCAGTCCGTGTGTAATGCTCAAAATCACGTCAGCGCCAGCTTGAATCACCAGCAGCGCACCCAGCATCGTGAACACCGGCTCGGCGGACCGGCGCTCTGGCGAGAGCGATTTGCGATACAGAATCCAGCCGGCAATTATGACAACTGCCTCGAAAATGAAATCGATGAGCGGACGGCGGTACAGCATGAGCCCGATCATCGGCCCGCCGGCCCAGGTAGGCTTCAATCCAGTCAGATAATCGCCCATTGCGTGCGACAGGACAACGATGGCAACAAGCAGCATTCCCGCAGGATCGCGCATCGCTATTACGTACGCGAGCGCAGCGATGACGGCGAGCGCACCAACGGCCGGAATTGAATGAGAGAGAATGCCCGGAGTCGATGGGCGGATGTTCGCGAGGCAGAAACCAGCATCGGTCCAGTCGGGAAGCTGGCTTGCGATGATCAGAAACCACAGCGGAACCGCCTTCCTGACTCCATGCGCGCCGAGAGCAACGCCGACGTGTCCAGCGTACACTACTTCTTCACTCGTCTGTCGAGCATGATCGTCACGAGAGCGATTGCCAGTGTGGCGAGGATGAGACGAATGGAATCAGGCATCATGCATACTGAGTTGAGATTTTGCGTAACTTAGCTGTACCTATGACCAACGTCACCCATCTCGAATGCTCCGCGTGCGGCACTACGCACGACGCAGGAAAACTTCAGAACGTCTGCACTTCGTGCGGAAAGCCATTGTTTGCGCGATATGACCTTGAGCGCGCATCACGCACCCTCACCCGTGACAGTCTGAAATGCAGACGCGCAGACATGTGGCGCTATCGCGAAGTGATGCCTGTCCACAACGACAACGACATAATCACGCTTGGAGAAGGCTGGACTCCACTGCTGCGAGCGGAGCGGCTGGGACGTTCGCTCGGACTGAAGAATCTTCACATCAAGGACGAGTCGCTCAATCCCACTCAAAGCTTCAAGGCAAGAGGAATGTCCGCTGCTGTGTCGGTTGCGAGAGAGCTTGGTGTGAAGAAGGTGGCAGCGCCATCAGCGGGGAATGCCGGCGGGGCGCTTGCCGCATATGCCGCGCGCGCCGGAATGGAAACACACATCTACGTTCCTCGCGACACGCCGCGCGCGAACGTGGTCGAATGCGAGCGACTCGGTGCGCATGTGACTCTCGTCGATGGTCTCATCACTGATTGCGGTGCAGAAGTAGCCAAGCGAAAAGATGCCGAGGGATGGTTCGACGTCTCGACGCTCAAGGAGCCGTATCGCGTGGAGGGAAAGAAGACACTCGGTTACGAATTGGCCGAACAGCTCGACTGGAAACTTCCCGACGTGATCATCTATCCCACGGGCGGCGGAACCGGACTTGTCGGAATGTGGAAAGCGTTCGACGAAATGGAACAGCTGGGATGGATCGGATCCGGGCGGCCACGCATGGTGACCGTGCAGTCAACTGGATGCGCGCCAATTGTGCGTGCGTTCGAGGAAGGCAAGCGATTCGCCGAGATGTTCGAGGATGCGCAGACTGTTGCATCAGGTCTCCGCGTCCCCAAAGCGATTGGGGACTTTCTCATCCTCGATGCGATCCGGACATCGGGAGGGACTGCGATTGCGGTGAGCGACGAAGAGCTGATCGCAGCGGTCGACGAGATTGGTGCATGTGAAGGACTGTTCGTTGCGCCTGAAGGTGGCGCGTGCCTGCCGGCCCTCAGGGTTCTCATCGATCAGAAGCATGTTGACGCCGATGAGCAGATCGTGCTGTTCAACACCGGGGCAGGAATCAAGTATCTCGAGGCGCTCGACTGAAAATCAAGCGCGCTTGATTCGGGTCAGCAGCTCCTTCGGCACCAGAGTCTTCGGTTTGTGGGGATCACTCAGATCCATCTGATCCCATCCAATGCGATACGGCTCGGACGAGGATCTGCGCGACAGCTTTTTCTGCATTGAATTAGTCAGTGCCCACGTGCTGATGCGGTCCAAGGGCCCGCGATGCTCGACGAGGTACGAAACAATCGCGCACGATTCATCACCGCGCTCTGCTTCAATTTCTTCGAGGCGTCCGATGTGCGTTCCTTCGGAGTCGTACACTTTCGCGCCAAGCATTTTTCGCAGCTGCAGCTCGATCATTACGTGCCTCCCGGAATGCGGCTGATGAATTTCTCGGCAAGCCAGTGCTCCCACGCCAGTGCCTCCGTCTCATCGGCTGCAATATCGAGATGGATATCCCGGCCCATTCGTTCGACATGCTTCCAATCGATTTTCACGGTGCCCTCGCGTCGCGGGCCGAAATGCCGCGCGAGCCATTTCACCGGCCTGATGAGCCAGTGGCCCACACGCTCGGCGAGCACTTCTCCGCCGATCTCCAGGGTTACCAGTCGCGGCTGCTTACCCTGAGGGAACTCGAGAATTATTCCGTCGACCCGCCCCATCTCACACCCGTCGATATCGATGAGTTTCTTGTCGAGGACATCGCGAACTATCCGCACTACCCTCCTCCCAGGAACTGAAGTGGAATCGCCACAATCGCAAGCAGGAATGAAATCAGCATTATGATCACGACGACCGTGTTGCTGACGATTCGATTTGTGTACTGGCCGCAGTAGGTGTCGTCATTCATGAGGATGAGAAACGGAACGATCGCAAGCGGCAGTGTCGCGGATGTAAGAGCCATCGAGATCGTAGTGACCTGAATAGGATCCACTCCGGCGACGATGGGGATTGCTGCGAGGAAGAGAATAACTGTGTAGACGGTGCTGAAGCGTGCTTCTTCGGCGGGCTTTCCTTCTTCCGATGAGTGCCACCCCAGACCCTGGCCGATCATGTAGGAGATCGAGAGAGCGATCTCCATTGCTGCCCCGAGACATGTTATTCCGAGAGCGAAAGCAAAGAGGACCACGCCCCATTCGGGAAAGGGCACTTTCATCATGCGCGCCATCTGATCGAATGTCTCCACTTCGATGTCGCGCGTATGAAATACGAGCGCGCTCACTATGAGAACGGCAACAGCGAGCAAGCCTCCAAAGGCGCTTCCAATCCCGGCGATGAAGCGATTGATGGGGAGATAGCTCTCGTCCCACTTCTCCTCCACAGCGCCGGCGGAGTAGAAGTACATCAGATAAGGGCTGACTGATGCGCCGAGTATGCTTACCGCAAGAAACCAGTAGTGTGGCTTGTCTTCCGCGGGGAGAGTTGGAACAGCGCCCTTGAATACGTCGGTCCATTCCGGATGCAGACGATGAACGCCGATTGCGAAGAAGATCGTGATGAGGCCGAGGATCGCTGGGAGATCTTCGGCAAGATCGAGATTGCCTTTCCATAACAGGAGCCATGCAAGGAATGCCACCGGGATGGCCCACCATGGAATTCCGACTCCGGTACCCATCTCGATGGACAACGCCACACCGCCGATTTCCGCAATGAGCACGAGGAATACGACGAGTGCCACACCGGTGAGCACAATCGAGAAGAACCCGAATCCGAATCGGTCGCGCAGTCCCTCGACCACGGTGTGCTTGCTGATCGCAGCGAATCTCCCGGACATCTCCAGCATGAATCCAAGGCAGATGATGCCGAGGAGCAATGCCCATATCAACTGGTAGCCGAATGCAGAGCCGGCCTGCGCAGCCGTTGTTACCGATCCAATTTCGAGAAAGCCCCCGATTCCGGTCACAATTCCGAGGGCAAGCTGTACGATTTTCTTCATGCTTACCGGGGACTGTTCGTGGGACGCACGAAGGGCAATAACGGTGCCCTGCAAGACATACGGGAAAAAGATGCGTGGCGCAGAGCTTGCCTTTTTCTGCATGCAGCGGAGACACTGCTCCGCACGGATTTATTGCAGCAATAGTGCGCCCGAAACGGGCGGGAGGACTTATGGCGAACGACCGAAACAAAAAGGATCGAAATTCATCGGGCTCATCGAGTCGATCGAGCGACAACCTGAATGCTTCACGTGGCAGCAGCTCGTCCGGCACCGGTTCGGGCTACGGCGATGAGAACCTCGAACAGGGATCGGATCTCTCCAGAAGCTCAGAGAAGAGCGGAACTTCGGGAAAATCCGGCAGCACTGGTGATCCAGGAAGCACGGAGAACTCGGGCATGTCGGGCTCGAGCGGCTCGAGCAGCGGAAGCCGGTCAGGCAGCAGTGGATCGGGTGGCTCGGGAAGCTCAGGCGGATCGAGCAGCGGCAGCGGATCAGGCGGCGCGCGCTAAACCGAGCACGAAAAGAAGAAGAGGTGCACCTTCGGGTGCACCTCTTCTAAAATTCATTGAATA
>DASROK010000410.1:0-4672 GCA_035646915.1 Gemmatimonadaceae bacterium | reverse complement strand
CACTAAATCGGGGCAGGTCCAAGTCAACGACGTGAGTGGTTGGACTTAGAACTAAAGTCTATGCTTCTTGCGGCTTCTGACTGCTGTTACAAGGTCAGGCCGTTACGATTTCGATCCGTGAGAGTTGCGCCCGCCTTTCCTCATCGGCTCGTGATTCTCAGGCTTTCCGTAGCCTCCACCGCCGGGCTTCTCACCGCCGCCGTGAACCTTGTTGACGGTTGCCCACGCTCTCCTCTCGGCTTCGTCGTGCGAAACGCCGTGTGATTCGTAGCCCTCTTCGATGTGCTGTTCCTGCCGTTTTTCCTTGTCTGTGTATTTGGATTTGTCTCCGCGTGGCATGATTTCCTCCTTGTTGCCGTTGTCACATTCAGCATCACCCGTACCGCCAGCGCATATTCTGCCACGTGGAATTCAAGGATCACTTTTCTGGCCGCGCCGCGCTGTACTCGAAGTATCGGCCGACTTATCCCCGCAAGCTCTTCGACTGGATAGGTGAGATTACCCGCAATCATGGCATAGTATGGGATTGCGCGACCGGAAGCGGGCAGGCCGCCGTTGGGCTCGCGAACATCTTCGACCGTGTAATTGCAACCGATGCGAGCGAGAAACAGATCTCGATGGCGGTACCGCACCCGTCGATCGAGTACCGAGTTGCCACTGCATCAGCGAGCAGGCTCGCCGATTCGTCAGTCGATGCAGTGACAGTTGCGCAGGCTATCCACTGGCTGGATCACGATTCGTTCTATCGGGAAGCTCGAAGAGTTCTCAAACCCGACGGCGCGATGCTCGTGTGGGGATACGGTGATCCTGTCATAGATGATCCGCGTCTCGACAAAATCGTGCACGACTACAATCGCGGAACGATCGAGGAATACTGGCGGCCCGAGCGTGACTTGATTCTCGCCGGACTCCGCACGATTCCGTTTCCGTTTCGTGAAATAGAGACGCCTGCGTTCACGATGGAGTGTCAGTGGACTCTGCCCGAGCTCGCAGGCTACATGCGAACGTGGTCAGCAACCGCCGCTTATGCTGAGAAGAACGGTGGTGATCCTGTTGCTGCGGTAGAGGCAGAGCTGGAGAATAAATGGGGCGGAGGGGCGCATCTTGTTCGATGGCCCCTCCACCTGCGTGCTGGTTACTTGCTCGTTTCAGGCAACAAAACGAACCGCGCGTAATTCGAAGTATCGAAGTACTTCTTCGCTGCAGCCTGGATCATTGCAGGCGTGAGCTTCTTCACCATCTCATCATATGCAGGCCCGAGTCCGGCAAGGTCTTCGCCGGCCTGATCGCGCGCGGCGATGTTGCCGAGCCAGTATGCGTTGGTTTTGACCTCGACTTCGCGTGAGCGGAGAATTTCCTCCTTCACCTTGTCGACATCTGCCTGCGGAACCGGCTGTGCCTTCAGCGAATCGATCAAAGCCATAGTCGCCTTCGACAGCACTTCCACATTCTCAGGTGATGAGCCGAACGCAACCGAAACTGCGTACTCCTGACGCGGCTCACGCTGGCATGATCCGCCGACGCTTGGACTGTACGTTCCGCCAAGTCTTTCGCGAAGTGATTCGTTCAGCCTTGTCTGCATCAGTGTTGTCAGCGCACGAAGAGCGAAGCGATCCTGCGGAGTGTAGCTGCACGTGCCGGTGAACACGAGACGCGTCGATGCCTTCGGCTCTGTTCCCTTGTGAACGATTCGCTCGACAAATCCCTTCGGCGGAGTGATTCCAACATCCTTTGCTTTCTCGACTCGGCCGGTATTCGGCAGTGAAGCGAGATAAGTCTCGACCATCGGCTTTATAGCAACCGTGTCGACGTTGCCGACGAGAACGAAAGTGAAATCGCTCGCATTGGCAAACCGGTCCTTATAGAAAGCCAGTGCTTTCTGCGCGTTTACTTCGTCGAACACCTGGGGTGTGAGCGGCCGCGCACGGAAAGCATGCTGCGCGAGCGTGACCTGAATTGTGTCGCCGAATACCTGTTCAGGTGACAGTCCGCGATTGGCGAGGACCGTCGCAGCCTGGCCACGGAATGTGGTGAACACCACGGTATCCAGCCGCGGTGCGGTAAACGAGAGGTACGCGAGCTGGAACATCGTCTCGATGTCCTTTGGTGAGCTGCGGCCAGAGAGGCCTTCTGTCGTTTCACCGATTGTCGGTGAAACCCCCGCTGCCTTCCCGGCGAGCCGCTTCCCGAGGTCGATGCGGCTGAAGCTGCCAAGTCCGCCGAGCTGCATGACCTGCGAGGCGAGTGCTGCTGACATGTAGTCAGAGTCGCTTGCGAGCGAAGTTCCGCCGGGGCTGTAAGCGGAGAATAGAACTTCGTCCGCCTTGAAGTCGGTGGGCTTGATGATAACGCGTGCGCCGTTAGACAGCTTCCACTCCACTGCGCCGATGCTCGCGAGCGGAGTCGACGAAACGATCTTGCCTGCGGCTGGTGCTTTGTCGACGAGATTGTCAGACGAAACAGTCTCTGTCCATGCAGCGAGTGTTGCCTTCGATGCCTTGTCGAACGCGGCGAGGATTCCAGCCTTGGTCGGCTGAGCGACACCATCCTTGATGGGCGACTGCGCGATTACAACGCGGTTCTCGTCGGTGATCCATTTCTTCGCGAGGTTGTTGATGTCGGCAAGAGTGATTGTCGGGAGAAGCTCCTGAGTGATCTTGTACTCATATTCGATTCCGGGAATCGATTCACCCTGGAGATAATTTCCGATGTATTCCTCGACGAACGACTCCGACTGAGTCTTGTCGCGCTCGGCGAACGCTCTCTCGTATGAGCGAAGAGTGTTCGTCTTCTGGCGGTCGAGCTCGGATTGAAGGAAGCCGAACTGATCGACGCGCCGCGCTTCGGTGAGCAGAGCTTCGGCGGCTTTTTCGATTCCGCCATCCTTCACGTTCGCGGCGAGAGTGAACGCTTCAGTTGTGCGTGCGAAGAACGCGTCCTTAGATGCGCCCGCTGCGAGGAACGGAGCATCGGGCTTCTCGGCGATTTCTGCAAAGCGGCTGTTGAGCATCGAGAGGTAGAGTCGCTCCATCAACAGCTTTCGGTAGTCGCCGACAGTGTTGACGCTGTCTGCGTCGAGCTTGTAGATGAGATTCACACTCGAGCTTGTCGCTTCCTTGTCGCTGGCGATCGCAACGAGCGGCTCAGCATTTGTCGGGACATCGTAGAGAGTGCGCTTCTGCTCGTTCGCTGGATTTTTTAGACCCGAGAAATGCTGCTTGATCTTCGCTTCGATTACGGCCGGATCGAAATCGCCGACTGCAATTACTGCCATCAGGTCGGGGCGATACCACGTCTGGTAAAACGTTCTCAGCTTTTCCGGAGTCGCTGCCATGATGCTCGCTTCAGTTCCGATCGGCAAACGCTCGGCATAGCGCGATCCCTTGAATGCGACTGGCAGCCACTGCTGCAGCATGCGGTCGCCGGCGCCTTTTCTTCCGCGCCATTCTTCGCGCACTACTCCGCGCTCGTTGGTGACTTCAGTCGGATCGAATGTCTGTCCGTGTGCCCAGTCTTCGAGAATCGTGAATGCCTGATCCACAATTCGCGCGGTATCGGTGGGAATCGGGAGGATGTACACGGTTTCGTCGAAGCTCGTGTACGCGTTCAGGTCAGCGCCAAAACGCACGCCGATCGACTCGAGATATTTGACGAGATCGTTCTTGGCAAAATGCTTCGTGCCATTGAACGCGGTGTGCTCGAGGAAGTGAGCGAGACCAAGCTTGTCATTCGGCTCCAGAACCGAACCGGCATTTACGACGAGCCGAAGCTCGGCACGTTTTTCAGGCCGGGTATTCTGGCGGATGTAGTACTGCAGCCCGTTTGGCAGCTTGCCAATGCGGAGCTTTGGGTCGATAGGAAGGCGCGTAGACAGACTCGGAGCAGCTGGTGCTGCGGCGGTCTGCTGCGCGATGACGGGCGTCGCAAGCGAAAGCGCTGCAACGACTGAGAGAGCTTTTAGGTGCATGATGAATGGATATTGGGGGCGCCGGGATGTACGGCTCGAGGAACATTCAATATCCATCAATACCCCCAGGAATCCCACTCTGATTCCAGGGGGCTGTGTAAAGATTTGGTATGGCCGCTAGGTGCGCTTCTCTACAACGATGGTATAGCGGCCAGCGAGCGCGGCGATGGTGCCGATGGCAATCCACACTGGGGCGAGAACGACGCCGACAACGCCAAGAGTCAGCGGAATCTCGAGGAGAGTTTTTCCCGCTTCGCTCTTGATCGTGATCTTGCGTGCGTTTCCGTCGCGGACGATTTGCTTGACCTTGTCGAGCAGGTCGCTGCCGGAAACCTTGTGCTCTTCAGTTTTCGAGGAATCGGTGCTGGAAGTCGTCATTGGGAGATTATTTGGGTTCGACATCCGACAATACGGGTTGAGGTGCGCGAAAGTGACACCGATCATTTAAGTTAGGACTTGCAGTGCGACCCGGTAGCTCAGTTGGTAGAGCAACGGACTTTTAATCCGTAGGTCGCGGGTTCGAGACCCGCCCGGGTCATTTCCCCTACATAGCCTCCAGTATCATCCTGAAGCGCGGCAGCTCACGAAGGGAATCGAGGTCGGTATCGTGCTCGACCCAATCCTTCTGGCCGTATCCCTTATCGACCGCTTTCTCCAGGCAGTCGAGCGCCTCGTTCGGATTTCCAAGCTTGGCATACATGCATG
>DASROK010000409.1:0-10193 GCA_035646915.1 Gemmatimonadaceae bacterium | reverse complement strand
GACCGGACTTACGAGCTACAAGAATCTCGACGTGCCGCACCCGGTTTTCGTCGCGATTGCCGCGGCCGGACCTGATCTCGCGTGGCTGAGACCCATCATCAACATCGGTGCGATTGCCGGACTTGCTTCTGTTGTGCTCGTGATGCTCATGGCGCAGCCGCGAATTTTCTTCTCGATGGCGCGTGACGGGCTTCTGCCGCCGGTTTTCGGCAAGGTACATCCGAGGTTCCGCACCCCGTATATCACGACGATTCTCACCGGCGCTGTCTGCATGGTGATCGCCGGCCTTTTCCCGATCGGCCTGCTCGGCGAGCTCGTATCGATCGGTACCCTCCTGGCGTTCGTCATAGTGTCCGCGGGAATCATTGTTCTTCGCAGGAAGAGCCCGGATCTGCCGCGTCCGTTCCGGACGCCGCTTGTCCCGATCGTGCCGATCCTGGCGATCGCCATCTGCGGCTACATGATGTACAGTCTTCCCGGTGATACGTGGATTCGTCTGATCGTGTGGCTGGTGATCGGACTCCTGATCTACTTCCTGTACGGAAAGTCGCACTCGCGGATCGCCGCAGCTTCAACGAGTGGTTGATCTACTAACAGTATCGAAAGAACGAAAAGAATCGATCGAGCGTCTCGCGCGGGAGTTCCGCGCGGGGCGCTCTGTCGTTCTGTCGACACACATCAACGCTGACGGTGATGGGTGCGGCTCCGAGGCCGCGCTCGCGCGAATGCTTACGTCGCTCGGAATGAAGGTGAAGATCGTCAATCCGACACCGTGGCCCGAGACATACGAGTTTCTTCTCGATACAGACGTCATCGACGCGACTTCAGAAGGCCCGTCCGCGCTCAAGAAAGCAGATCTCCTGATTGTTCTCGACATCTGCGATGTGAAACGTCTTGGCTCGCTGGCTGAAACGGTGCGCTCGCTTCGTGTGCCGAAGCTCGTCATCGATCATCATATCCCAAGCGATGAGCCGCCGAGCACGGAGATCCTGAGCGATACCGCGGCGTGCGCGACCGGCGAGCTCATCTATGATGTAGCGACAGCGCTTGGCATCGAGATCACGCCGAAGATCGCGACCGGACTCTACGTGGCGATCCTCACAGACACCGGCGGTTTCAGATTCGCGAATACAACAGCAAGGTGTCTCGCGGTTGCGTCGCAGCTGCTCGCTGCCGGTGTGGAGCCGGAGGAGATGTACCGCCGATTGTATGCGTCGCATCCGATTGGACGCTTGCATTTGCTGCGCGATGCGCTCGCAACACTGGAAGTCGATCCTGCCTATGGAATCTCATGGATCTCAGTCGCGGCAGGCGCTGCTGAAGAATACGGCCTCAAGTCGGAAGATCTCGAGGGTCTAGCAGAACATCCGCGGTCTGTCGGTGGAACCAGGATGGCGATTTTCTTCCGCGACCTTGGTCACGGGAAAGTGAAGGTGTCATTCCGCAGCACAGGCGATGTGAACGTGAACGAATTCGCGCGGAAGTTCGCTGGCGGAGGACATGCGCGTGCCGCCGGTGCACTGATACCCGGTACAATCGAGGAAGTCCGGCACTCCGTCGTTACGGCTGCACGCGAGTTCGTGGGAAGCGTTTAACGGTCAAGCCTGAACACAAAAAGCTGCTGAACCACCTGTGATACCGCCTTGTTTCCGATCCGAGCGGGGGCAAATCGCATGTGCCTGATGGCCTTTGCGACGGATTCACCGAAAAGATCATTCGTGGACGACACAATCCGGATCGATTCGCGGACTGGGTCGCCGTGCGAATCGACAATGAATTGCGCGATGACGCGTCCTTCGACGCCGGCAGCGCGAAGGGAAGGCGGGTACAGGGGAGTCGGTTGATTGGATAGAGCAGACACCTGCGTATCGACCTCGCGGGCATCGAATGCCTGTGATGGATCGCCGGAAAGGCCTGTCGGCTGATTCGAGGAAGAACCCGTAATGCCCCTGGCGAATTCGTCATCATTCGATCTGACACCGGTAAGCTCGACGTCCACTTTTGGAATGTTCGCGTTGATTGCAAGCGAAAGCTGGGCTGGTGCGGCTATGGAGCGCGTAGTCATTGTGGAAGGTGACGTTCGCTCTACGTGTGCGGATCTCGTGGTGTGCGCCGGAAGAGCTGTCCTGATCCACACCAGCGGCTTGATCTGTTCGGGTTCCTGTTCAGTGATCGCCTTTGCCGTGGTGAAGAAGGCGGCAACAGTGATGAGAATCAGGTGGATCGCGACACTCGCCGCTGTCGTCGTGTCATTTCGTGCGAACCTCGATTGTGATTCGATGAGCCTGGTGAGCATGATGCCTCCTGGAGTTTGCTACGTTCCAGGAGAATGACGACGCGCACCAGTACTGACTGCACACCTTCACCCACATGTAATTGTGGATGAACACATTCGTTAATGAGTCGTTAATCTTCGCGTAATGAATCGTCCTGAAAGCATGCAGGCAGATATCTCCACAAGACGCCCGAACATCCCGGCGCTTACAGGACTGCGCGCAGTTGCAGCGCTTCTTGTTGTGGTGTTTCACTACAAGTACATCGTGCCTGGCCTCGGCCAATCGCCGGCACCGGGTGCCCGCGTGATTCAGGCAGGATTTGTCGGCGTGTCGCTGTTCTTCGTTCTGAGTGGATTCATTCTCGCTTACACATACATAGATGACGACGGCTCTCTTCGCGGAAGCAGGAAGGATTTCTTCTTCGCGCGATTCGCGCGCGTGTATCCGGTCTATTTGTTTGCGCTGGTGATTGCTTTGCCGATCTTCATCGACATCTCGCTCGTGCATCCCGTTGGCGTGATGAAGCTGAAGGATACAGTCCGAACCGCGATCCTCACGCCAATGCTTCTTCAGGGATGGACGCCAAAGCGCGCGTGGATGTGGAATGGGCCTGGCTGGTCACTATCTGCAGAAGCTTTCTTCTATCTGCTCTTTCCTGCATTCGGAGCTTGGCTGGCAAAGCAGTCGCAAAGGCGGTTGCAGCTGATTGCGCTGATTGCGTGCATTGCCATCATCACACCGCCGCTGGTTTTCGAGATGTCGCGACCTGCGGGTATTGGCGCTGTGACGCCTTCGAGTTACGGGCCATGGGTAGCCTTTCTGAAATTCTCGCCGCTGATTCATCTGCCGCAGTTCGTGATCGGCGTAATCACAGCGGTCACATTCATCGGCCGAAGAAATCAGGTGAAGACCGGGAACTGGCAGACACTCGCGGTGATCGCGTCGATTGTCCTCGTACTCATCTGGAGCGATCGCATTCCGTATCTGCTTCTTCAGGGCGGAGTGCTGGCACCATTATTCGCGCTGGTGATTTACGCGCTTGCCGGTGGCGGTGGGATAGCAGGGACATTGCTCTCGCACCCGATCGCTGTGCGGCTGGGTGAGGCAAGCTACGCGCTCTATCTCATCCACATGCCGCTTTCGTGGTATCTGACCAAAGGTCTGCAGCTAATCGGATGGCCGCGCATTGAAGCGTGGACAGGCCTTGCCGCTTTCGTGCTGATCGCTGTGCTGTTCTCCCTGGCGATCTTCAGCGCATTAGAGCAGCCTGCGAGAATAAAGCTGAAAGCCTGGTATCGCGAATCTTATCCGTGGGGGCGGTTCAAGCTGTTCTCAGTGCTGAACCCCTCAGGATAACGCTTCCTGAGCTTCTCGACGTTCATCTCGGCGATATCTCCAAGGCCGACGCCAATCCCTCGCGCGCCCATCGCGCAGTACCAGAGAATGTCGCCCAGCTCCTTGGCGATCTTGTCGCGCGTATCTTCGTCGAGAGGATGTCCGTGGAACATCACCTTCTTCACGTGGTCGGCGATCTCTCCTGCTTCGCCATTCAATCCAAGTGCTGCCGCGTTGAGCATGGTGCTCTCGTCGACGAGACTTTCCTTTGAAGCTGTGCGGAGCGCGAGCTCCTGATAATTATCGAAATTCATTTCTTGCGGATTATGACGTGAGTTGCGCGCTCGCCGGCGATTGACTCGGCGACTTCATACCCAAGCGCGCGCATGTCGAGCCCATTGAACAAGTGCTCGCCCTTGCCGAGCAATACTGGCCTGACAGCGAGATGCATCTCATCGATGAGGCCCGCGCTGAGATATTCGCGGACTGTCTCGACACCACCACCGACGCGAATGTCCTTCCCATTTGCTGCAGCGCGCGCCTGCTCGAGTGCCGATTCAATTCCGTCGGTGACGAATATGAATTCGGTTCCTCCTTTCATCATTATCGGATCATGCGGGTAGTGCGTCAGCACGAACGTCTTCACGTGATAGGGAGGCTCGTCTCCCCACCATCCTTTCCAGTTGTCGTCGGGCCACGGGCCGCGACTGTGACTGAACATGTTTCGGCCAAGAATCCACGCCCCCATTCCCCTCATGCCTTTCTCGGCCATCCCGTTGTCGATTCCGGTTTCGCCGCCTTCCAGGCGCTGCATCTTTCGAAATTCGCGAGTCGGGAAGAACCAGTTCATGACCTCGGGGAATCCAACGCCGAGGGGATTTTCGAGCGACTGGCTCGGTCCCGCTCCGAATCCGTCGAGAGAAATTCCAAAACTTGCGACCTTGAGCTTTGTCATCAGTGTTTTGCTGGCCTCACCTTGATCGAGCCATACATGCCGAGTTTATAGTGCGGCGGACTCTTGTCATCGTCCTGGAACCCGCACTCGAAGACATACTCACGACCAGGGAGGAAATCGATCACCAGATTGCCGAGCGCAGGATTGCCGGCGTCCGAATGCAACACGCCAAGGCCGCCGTTCTTTTCGAAGAGAGGAAAGACGTCTCCGTCGACTTTGTCGACTGCTACAATGCTATCGAGCGTCACACCTTTCTTGAGCAACGCAATGTTGATCTCGTGCCGATGCTTTCCCGCATTTCTGAAAGCGATAGTGTGAATTCCGGGAGAAACTTCGCGCGAATATTTCGGATATGCATAATCGACTGCGATGATCGAGTCGACGGGTGTTCGCGCGGCGGCAGCCGCCCCACCTGTGACGTGGATCACTGAATACATGCCCATCTCGAAATGCTGCGGCGCCTTTGCGCTGTCGCGGAAGATGCACAACACCCCGTAGTCGCGCCCCGGGAGAAGGTTAGCCGTCAGTCGAGCCGGCGCTTCCGACTTCTCATCCGCAAACAAGACTCCTACCGAGCCTTCGATATAGATGAGCTGAGACTTCTTTTCTTTTCGCGCGTTAACTACCTGCTCGATTTTCGCACCGCGCTTGAGCAGGAAGATGTTGAACTCGTGAGGATGCCCGCCGGCGTTGCTGAATGAAAACGTAGTAGGCCCGGCGTGAAGCGTCGCTGGCACCTTGAAAGCGTAGTCGACTCCAACAATTTCAACGTTGTGCGCTGCGATGCTCGAGCTCGCCGGCAAAACACTCACAGCGAGCGCGGAAAGGAAGAGAAGCGATCTCACAGCTCAACCAGCTCGTCGTATGTCTCGGGTCTTCGGTCACGGAAGAACTGCCACGTATTCCGCACTTCGCGAATCTTGTCGAAATCGAGCTCCGCAGTGATCAGCTCAGTCTTGTCGCGCGATGCGTTAGCGAGAAACTGGCCACGCGGATCGCAGAAATAACTCTGTCCGTAAAACTCGCCGATGTCCCACGGCTGTTCGTGGCCGACGCGATTGATTGCACCGACGAAATACGCGTTTGCAACCGCATGAGCCGGCTGCTCGAGTTTCCATAAATACTCTGACAATCCAGCGACAGTTGCCGACGGATTGAAGACAATCTCTGCACCGTTCAATCCCAAAGCGCGGGCGCCTTCCGGAAAGTGACGGTCGTAGCAGATGTACACGCCGACCTTCGCGTATGCCGTGTCGAATACCGGATATCCAAGATTGCCCGGCTTGAAGTAGAACTTTTCCCAGAAGCCCGGCGCCACATGAGGGATGTGATTCTTTCTGTATTTGCCGAGATACGTGCCGTCTGCGTCGATCACTGCGGCAGTGTTGTAATAGACGCCAGGCGCTTCCTCTTCATAGATCGGCACGACGATTACCATGCTGTGCTTCCTTGCAAGCTCCTGCATCAGCTTCGTCGTCGGCCCGTCGGGAATCTGCTCCGTCGAGTCGTACCATCGCGTAGTCTGCTCGGCACAGAAATAAGGACCGGTGAAGATTTCCTGCATGCAGATTATCTGAACGCCCTCGCCTGCAGCTTTCTCGATCAGCGGAATGTGCTTCTCGATGTTGGCTTCCTTGATTGTCTCGAGCGATTCATCAGTACTGCATGCATGCGTGGCCTGAATCAAACCGCACTTCACGACTTTCGACATCGATTCCTAGCTCTCGGTGATTGGATGACTGAATGCCGGAGATTCCGCGCTTTCGCGGGCAGTGCTCCTCATCAGAATTAGATAGAAGACAAAGCTCAGCGCAAACGTCACGAACCACGCGTAGGTGTAGAGCCTGTCAAACGGCCCGGCATTGGCGACAACACCACCGGGTGTGGTTGCTGCGCGAATGAATCCGGGAACCACTGGAAGCACTGCCAGCACCAGCGCAGCAATCGCCTTCCAGTTCACGCCGTTCGAATACGTGTAGCGGCCGTGCACCGAAAACAGATCCTTGAGGTCGAGCTGCTGCCGTTTCACTATCCAGTAGTCGGCAATGAGAATTCCGCCAAGTGCTCCCATGAGGCTCGAGTATCCGATGAGCCAGGTGAAGATATACGCCGCAGCATCGGAGTAGAGCTTCCACGGCATCATGAGGATTCCGATTACCGCGGTGATCAATCCTCCTGTCACGTAGGTGATTCGACGCGGACTGAGGTTGGAGAAATCGTTGGCGGGTGAGACCACGTTCGCTGCCATGTTCGTGGTGAGCTGCGCCGCCAGCACCACCAGCGCACCGAGCACAATCACGAGCGGAGTGCCAATGCGGCTGATAAGCTCGACCGGATCCCAGATTGCCTTTCCGAAAATCACGATGGTTGCGCTCGTTACGGCAACGCCGATGAATGCAAACAACGCCATTGTTCCGGGCAATCCGAGAGCCTGGCCGAGCACCTGCGAGCGCTGGCTCTTCGCGTATCGAGTGAAGTCGGGAATGTTGAGCGAAAGAGTCGCCCAGTATCCGACATTCGCGGTCAATGCAGCAGGGAACAGCGTCCAGAACGGAGTCGAGCCCTGTTGAAGCTTCACCGAGTTGCGAAGAATGTCACTCAGGCCCCCGCCGTTTCGAATTGCCCAGAACAGAAGAGCAATCCCGCCAAGCAGAAGAAGCGGTGCCGACCAGCTCTCCAGAACCTTGATGCCTTCGGTTCCCTTGAGAATGATCCACACCTGGATGAGCCAGAAAATCGCGAATGAAATGGCCATCGATACACCAATGTCGGCCCATCCCGGCCATAGCGCCTTGATCAGCGCGTCGAGCGCTAGCCCGCCGATCCACGTCTGAATTCCAAACCATCCGCACGCCACGATTGCGCGCAGCATCGCCGCGACATTTGCGCCTCTTACGCCAAAGCTCGCGCGGCACAGAACGGGAAAGGAAATTCCGTATTTAGTTCCCGCGTGCGCGTTGAGAATCATCGGCAGCAGCACTATCACGTTGCCGAAGAGGATGGTGAAGAGCGCCTGGTACCAGGTCATGCCTTGCTGCATGAGGCCCGATGCGAGCGTGTAGGTGGTGATGACCACGGCCATGCCGATCCACAGCGCAGCGATGTTGTAGGTCGACCACGTTCTTCTCGATGGTGGCGTTGGCGCCAGGTCGGGATTCCAGAGTGGACTGCCGGATAACTCGCTGTCGAGCTCTTCAGTCGCTACCATGATTTCTCTCGAGACTGGAGGGTAGTGTGGCTACTTCTTCCCACCGACCGGGTTGTGGAACGACAAGCCGAGATCGAACGTCATGTAATTTGCCTTGGCTTCCGGTGATGTGGCATTGTTGGTCACACCAGGGATGTCGTACTTGAGATTCTGTCCGACGTAGCGGGCCTGCGGGTAGAGGCTGAATATCCGGAGAAGTGGGATGTCCAATCCCGCCGCAATCTCGTAACCTGGATTGCGATCGGTTGAAAGCCCCTGCGAGCTCGTTCCGAATTCACCCTTGAGCTCGTTGAAGGTCACGCCTCCCTTTACCCATGGGTGCACGAGACTGGATCCTGGCAGCGAAAGCCGCAAGCCGGCTGCCAATCCCTGAAGGCTGTATTTGCCGTCCGAATCGCACGTGTTGCTTTCGCAATCGAATTTGATGTGATCGAAGCCTGCGTATACGCCGATAAATCCGAGGCTCAGTCCGGCATCCACGCCGTAGCCGAATCCGGACTTCGCTGCATCGACCGCGGTCGCGCTGGATCCCGTATTGCTGAAATCGCCAGTAGGTATGCCGGCTCCGCCTCGGAGACCGAGGTAGAAACCTTGTCCCCGTGCAGGCACGGAGACGAGCGCAGCGGCGAGCAGAGTCAGGACTATCGGCTTTGCCATCTTCATGCGGGTTCTCCGGGGAATTGTTGGCGACTAATCTGCGTGTCTCAGGCGCGGAAGTGGAGTAAATCTTTTGCCGGCCCAGAAGCTCCTATTGCAGGCCTGCCCTGGCTCGCGGCAGCCATTTCCCGCGCCCTTCCTCGCCCACGACACGGTAGTCGCTGACAATGACATCGCCACGCGAGATCGTCGTCCGAGAAAAACCGGCGAGGTCCCAGCCCTGATATGGCGACCAGTCGGCATTGGTCTCCATCGTATCGCAGTCGACCTTCATGGTCCTGTCGGGATGGATGATTGCCAGGTCTGCATCGGCGCCAACTTCAATCGCGCCTTTCTGCGGATACAGTCCCATGATCTTCGCCGGGTTTGTGCTGAGCTTGAGTGTCATCTCCTCGAGGGAGATGCGGTCCTTCAGCACACCATGCGTGTAGGTAACGGGAAGAAGAGTCTCGAGCCCCGGAAGTCCCATCGGAATCTTCGTCCAGTCGCCATTCCACATCGCTTTCTGTTCGCGCGAAAACGTGCACGTGTCCGTTGAGACCACTGATACTTCGCCATCCTTCAGGCCTTTCCAGAGACGCGCGATGTCTTTTGGCTTCTTGATCTGCGGGCAGCAGGCGAAAAGATGTCCATCTTCGCGATCGAACATCGAGTCGTCGAGAACGAGGTACTGTGCACAGGTCTCAGCCAATACAGGCACTCCGCGCTTTTGCGCGGCTTTGACTATCTCCGTGCCTTCGGCTGTCGACATGTGAACGATGTAGAGCTGGCCGCCTGTCACCTCGCTCCACGTGACGACTCGCTGTATCGCTTCGGATTCGATGAAGTTCGGCCGCGTCATCCGATGGAGGCGCGCTCCGTATTCCTTCATCAGCTCGGGTGTATGGTGACGCGCAATGAGCTCGTCGAGAACACGCGAAGATTCCGCGTGCACGAGCAGCATCGTTCCGTACTCCTTCATCTTCTCGAGCGTTCCGAACAGGGCGCGATCGTCAGACTGCCAGCCTTCGGATTCATAGATCATGAATTCCTTGAAGGTGGTGAAGCCTCGATCGACCATGCCCTTGATCTGATCCTTGTGCTCGTTGTAGCGGGTGATGCAGATGTGGAAGGTATAGTCGATCATCGCTTTGCCTTCGGCGCGCTTCATCCACTTGTCTGCTGCGTCGCCAAGTGAATCTCCCGCGTAGGGAATCGCGAAATCGATCAGCGTTGTCACGCCGCCGCGTGCACCCGCTCTGGTGCCTGTTCGATAATCGTCTGCAGACACTGCACCCATGAAGGGAAGCTCGAGATGCACGTGCACGTCGAGCACGCCCGGAATTACATGATGGCCTTTGGCGTCGATGACTCTCGTACCGGCTGTTACCTCGAGGTCCTTTTCAATCGCAGCGATTTTCTCGCCGGAGATGCCTATGTCTTTTACGCCTGTCCCATTCGGAGTAACTACGTTGCCGCCTTTAACGATCGTGTCGAATCTCAATTTTCAGCTTCCTCTTCTGGTTGACCACGGGACTACGGAACTACGGAACTACGGGACTACGGAACTACGGAACTACGGAACTACGGAACTACAAACTGCTCTGAAGCACAGATGACACAGATGTTGCGCAGATGACACAGAAAAATACGGAAAACCTTTTTGAAGTTAACTACGGAACCTGCGTTGGGTCCGCAGTCAAAAAAAGAAATATTTTTTTTGTAGTTATCTGTGTCATCTGCGCAACATCTGTGTCATCTGTGCTTCAGAGCAGTTTGTAGT
>DASROK010000408.1:0-3935 GCA_035646915.1 Gemmatimonadaceae bacterium | reverse complement strand
AGCGTGCTGCCCGTCCAGCTCAGGTCAGCGACGTAAAGATTTACCGCTGTTGTCTGGGCGGAGGCGGCGTTTGCCGCGATCGAAACCGCGAAAGTAAAAATCAGAGTTGTTTTCAACGCTTGTATTTCCAGTTGCGGGATTTCCTTCGGTGGCCCAGAAGCGTGATGAGCATGAAATGTCTCACCCTGCTGCAGATGCTGGAAAGGGCCGCCCGCAGCAGAAAGGCCGGATTTTTGCCACTATCGGGCTCGACCAACGCTATTTGGACCATTGCCGGAGCTGACACATGCGCTGGACTGATTCGGGCAGAAGCAGAAACGTTGAAGACCGACGCGGAATGGGCGGTCTGGGGAAGGGGCTCGGTATAGGCGGCACAGTTGTCGTCCTCGCCTTGAGCCTGCTGACCGGACGGAATCTTTTCAACGATCTCGGAGTGCAGCCCGGAGTTGGAGCCGGCACGCCGATGACTGCCGAGGACTCTGCAGCACAGGAAAAGGAAGTCCACTTTGTGTCCTATGTTCTCGACGATACCGAGAAAACGTGGACGAATGTTCTCGCGCAGGTCAACGAGCAGTACACGCCTCCCGTGCTCGTTCTTTTCAGGAATTCCACCGAATCTGGCTGCGGTTACGCGCAGGCTGCGATGGGCCCCTTCTATTGCCCGGTCGATCAGAAGCTCTACATCGATCTCGGATTCTACGACGAGCTCAAGTCACGGTTTGGAGCACAAGGTGATTTCGCGGAAGCATACGTGCTTGCTCACGAAGTTGGTCATCATGTCCAGCATCTGATGGGAACGGACGACAGGGTGAGACAAGCTCAGGCCTCAAATCCGGGAGATGCGAACGCACTTTCAGTTCGCATGGAGCTGCAGGCCGACTGCTATGCCGGCGTGTGGGCTAACTCGACCAGGGATCGCAGCAGCATCGATGCTTCCGATGTGCAGGAAGCGATGACCGCCGCATCAGCCGTCGGCGATGATCGCATTCAGCAGCAAAGCGGACAGCGTGTGAACGTCGATGCGTTCACGCACGGATCAGCACAACAGCGCGCCGAATGGTTCTCGCGCGGCCTTCAGTCGGGTGATGTCAGGAGCTGCGATACGTTCGGGTCATAGGACAAAAACTCCCATCAGCCATCCCGCTGCGGCGAATCCGCTCGCGGCGGCAGAGGCGATGGCCGCGGCACCGATGAGAAGCTGAAACCTGCGAAGCAGCGATCGCCGCCAGGACCTTAATCTTGGCGGCGATTCCAGCAAATGGTCCACGAGCCCCCACAGTCCAAAGCCGCCGATCGAGATGAATGGGTAGGCAAGCGACAGGCGCTGCGGCGCAAATGCGTAGACCATTAGAGCTGCAGCGAATCCTAGGACTTCGCATGCAATGAGTACCGGCGCCGGCATCGATCGCGCACGCCGGGCAATTGCAACAAACGCGTTGCCTGACTCGGACTCGAGCCACTGTGATGTCATCTCAAGGCGGCGATTCTTTTCATAACCACATCCATTTCTTTTCGAAGAGCCTGATATCGAATGATCGCATCACGGCCCACCTTCTGATCCTGTCCGGTTGCCGCGCCGTACAGATAACCGATTTGCGCCTGAAGTCCCGGGCGGCTGTAGCGCACAGGCGGGGTGAGAAGAACCCGCTCGAGGGCCTCGACGCTGTCACGCTTTGCACCCGACGCTGTTTTTTTCATGGCGCTGAGATCGAATACCGCGCGGTTTGCGTCGGACACGAGATCGCGCACTCTCAGATTGTGGGCGAGCTGCTCTCGCAGTATCGCAGTAGTGACACCATCAGCAGTCACTCGCGGATCTGCCCTGAGATTCAATGATCGTGTCTGTGCGATGCCATTCGCAGTCAACTTCAGCGTGTATGTGCCCGGCGGTGCGGACGGACCCTGTGATCCGCGGCGACGACCAGATAAATCCCACGGCCCTGGATACTGTGTGTTCCACGTGATGCGATTCAAGCCCGCAAGCTTCGTAAGACGCTGCGCACCTGTTGCCGGAGATACTTCTCGAGATGAATCCGGTGAAGCGGTTTCGCTGGAAAGCTTTCGAATCAGTGTGCCACCCGGAGCAGTGATCTCCAGTGTCACAGGACCCGAGTTTGAGGGGAGCCAGTAATCGATCATTGCACCTGACTGCGGATACTGCGGATCTCCGCTGGGCGCGCGAACCGATTCGGCGCCGCCGAATCCAGCGTTGTAGCGCAGGTTCCAGGTTACGCGCGGAGCAAAGAGGTAAGTGCCTCGGGACTGCACCTGCGCGCTCATCTGACGCAGCGGCTCCAGATCATCCAGAATCCAGAAAGCACGGCCTTGCGTGGAGATCGCGAGGTCGCCGCGGTGCACCTTCATGTCGGTGACCGGAGTGACAGGAAGGTTCAGCTGAAAGGGCTGCCATTGCCGACCGTTATCGAATGACACATACATGCCGAACTCGGTTCCCGCGTAGAGAAGCCCTTCGCGAGCTGGGTCTTCCCGAACGACGCGCGTGGGTTCGTCCGCCGGAATTCCATTCGTCCCATTCGTGAGCAGCTTCCACGTTGCGCCATAATCGTCGGTGCGCCAGATGAACGGACGAAAATCGCCAAGGAGGTAGCAAAGCACCGCGTAGTAAGCTGAGGCCGCGCGATGCGGTGATGGCTCGATGTTCTGAACTCTGCATCCCGGAGGCTGATTCGCAGGAGTGATTTTTTTCCAGCTCTGTCCGTTGTTGCGCGTGACATAGAACGGACCATCGTTCGCGCCTGTCCATATCACTCCGGCCTTGAGCGGAGATTCCCTGATTGCATAGAGGGTGCTGTAGAACTCTTCGCCGGTGACATCGATGGTGATTGGCTCGCCGGAAACCTTTTGCTGCCGCTCTGGTGGATTCCACGTGAGATCTGGCGAGATGCGCTCCCACGTTATGCCTTCGTCTCGCGTGCGGTGAAGATATTGAGACCCGTAATACAGCACATGAGAATCGTGGGGTGATGCCTCCATCGGCGAAACGCGCTGGAACCGATAGATGAGATCTTTGGCAGGCATTCCATAAATCGACTGCGCGCCGATCCAGTAACTCTTTTCCTGTCCGGTGCGCAGCGACATTCGGGAGAAAAGACCTTTGCACGATCCGTAAACGGTGTCAGGGTAGGCGATGTTCGGCAGAATCGGTCCAGTCTCGCATCCCGGTCCAGTGCGCCAGCCCTGAATCGGATCATCCGGCGGCGACTGCGAGACAGGAAGGCTGGGAACTATCAGCGTCGTGTTATCCTGCTGCGCGCCGTACACCCGGTAGGGATACTGATTGTCGACGTAGATCTGGTACATCTCTCCAGTCGGCTGATTGTATTGAGTGGACCAGCTTCTGCCGCCGTCGAGAGTTACGTTCGCGCCTCCGTCATTCGATTGAATCATGATCGACGAATTCTGCGGATTGATCCACAGGTCGTGATTGTCACCGTGCGGAGTGGATGCCGTCGACCAGGTTCTCCCGCCATCGACGCTTTTGTAAAATCCTTCCGTGCCGACGTACACCACATCGGCATTCGTTGGATCAGCGTCGATGTTGGTGTAATAGAATGGCCGCGTGATGAGACCGCGTGTTGTTGTATCGACTGCGATGAACGAGCGCCCGGCGTCGTCCGAGCGATAAAGTCCGCCGCCCGGCTTTGCTTCGATCAGAACATAGAGCCTGTCAGGCTTTGCAGCCGATACAGCGAAGTCTGCCTTTCCCACAAGGCCGGTGGGGAGACCGTTCGATAACTTTGCCCAGGTCGAGCCTCCGTCAGCGCTCCTGTAAATGCCGCCTTCGTGTGCACCGCTGATTATGGTCCATGGCTTTCGCTCACCGCGCCACATCGCGGCGTAAACCACTGACGGATTCCCCGGCTGAAACTCGAGATCGATTGCGCCGGTGGAATCGGAGACATAGAGCGTCCGCT
>DASROK010000407.1:0-6318 GCA_035646915.1 Gemmatimonadaceae bacterium | reverse complement strand
GGTTCGGAAACCGCGACTGCGCTACGCGTGTAAGCAGCTCGCGACTCTCAAAAAGCTGGATGTAGAAGTTTGGCGACTCTGACGGATCACCGCCCAGTGACCCGCCAAGCTGAGAGATCAATCCGCCAACGCCAGGCGATGACGATGCCACGCCTGGAAGCTTTGACGCACTCGACGAGTTGGCTACGAAGGATGCTTTCGCCCGGTACACCGGAGGTACGATGAACGACGCTGCGACCGCGCCAACAATGGAGAGAATCGTGATCACGGCGATCAGGCGCCACCGAAGCAAAACGCCAGCGAGCCACCTCGTAAAAGTGAGGTGGTCACTGGCCATTGCCTGCTCGGCGGATTGCATTTGCGCTATTGCTTGAGGGCGATCGCGATGGCTACGAAGCTTGCTGCGAGCTGCGCGATTGTGCCCAGCGTTGCGAGGTAATTCACTCCGGGCGTTCCAGTCTTCTCAGGAACGAACACTGTGCTGCCGGGACGCGGCTTCGGATTCGAGCGGAAAATAAATTTGCCCCCCGTCGCTTCGACCTTTCCGTTTGGCTGCGTCACGTATGCATAGCGAAGATCGCCCTTGCGCGTGATGCCGCCTGCTGCGCGGACATAATAGTCGAGGCTTCTGCCGGGTACATAGGTGACTGCAATCGGAGAGTTCACGGCGCCCTTGACGTTCACGACCGCGTTGAACCGCGGAATGAAAATGGAGTCTCCATTCTGCAGCTGAATGTTGTCACGCGATCTGGGATTTCGAAGCACTTCGGGAAGAGCGATTCCAATTCGGCCAACACTGTCCTTTGCGCGGAAGAAAGTCACGCCATCAGCATATGCTTCGCGCGTGAGTCCGCCGGCGCGCTGGATGATGTCCGAGATCTTTTCGGTCTTGGTGCGCAGTGAATATGTGCCGGGGAACTGAACCTCTCCGGTAACCGTGACTTCGCGCTGAAGCTCCCAGTTTGGCTGGCGAAGAATGAGCACGTTGTCGTAGGGAGCAAGACGAATCTCCGGCGCGGATCCTGAAGGCGCAGGAAGACCCGGCGGCCCGAAGTACTTTCCATCAGGGCCACGCTCGAACAGATAACTCGAGTCGAGCTGAATTCTGAACGTTGACGCGGTGACTCCGTTGGCGCGGTTCTGCGGAAGTCTCGCGATCTCCGCCTCGCGAAGATCAGCACTCTGCTCGAGTCCTCCCGCGAGAAGCACGAGGTCGCGAACGGTCATTCCTTCACGGAACGGAACCTGTCCACTGTTTCTGACCGCTCCAGTCACCGCGACGTACCGCGTCGGACGGAATTCAGTGACGGAGAATACGCGGATCTGATCGTCTTCCTTGAGCGGGAAGTCGCCGATCACTCTTCCCGCAGTATCCGCGAGACTCGCGTGAAGCTGCGTGCGAGTTGAATCAGGATTGAGCCGCGAGATGAACAGCTGACCGAGATACGTGTCCGGCTTCACTCCGCCGGCAGCGCGCAGCGCCTGCGCGACTGTCATGCCCGGCGTGAGACCAAGTGGCCCGGGCTGCCAGACGTTTCCTTCGACTGTGATTCTGTTTCTGACTCGTTCGGTGATTCCGAATACACGAACCACGTCACCGTTCCGCATCGGCACATCGCCGGGACCGTTATCAGTCAAGGAAACGGGGGAGATATCGAGGGTCACGCGATCGTGTCCGCCAAGCGCGCGCTCAGCGGGCGACTGAATTCTTTCGATCTGAACGCGGCGTGTCGACGCAGCAGCAGTAAAGCCACCCGCAAAACGAATCGCGTCGTTCAGCGTTTCATTCGGCCTCAGCTCGTACGTCGCCGGACGAGTGACCTGACCTACAACGCGTACGTGATTGAGTCTTACTGGAACAAAGACAACGTCACCATTCTGCAATCGCACGTCATGCGATGCATCGCCCTTGATCAGGTAGTCGTAAACGTCGAGCACATCGATCGTCTTTCCGCCGCGCTTGATCTGGACACCGCGAAGAGATCCGTTATCGGTTGGACCGTGCGCTGCGTAGAGAGCAGTGAGAGCCGTCGCCGCACTCGAGATGCGATAACTGCCCGGACTGAGAACATCACCGAGCACAAAGATCTGGTTCGTGCGGAGGCGTACAGGGCTGACAGAGAATCTGGTCGTTGCTCCGGGACCGCGGCGAACACCGGAGTACACTCGACCGAGTCGCGAGTACAAGACGTTCTCGAGCTCCCCGAGAGTGAGATTCGATACATAGATCTGCCCCGCCTGGGGCACCACGATGAATCCTTCACGCGTCACATCGAGGTTGTATGCTGCGTTGACGTCGCCGGTGAGAATGAGCGCAATCTGATCGCCGGGTCCAAGCCGGTAGTTTGCGTCGATTGGACCGTTGAGATTTGGATCGAAGAGAGAAGTCGTCTCGCGGAACATGTTGAGACCGAAGATCACGAATCCCGAATCTTCCTTGAGCCTCAACGCGAGACTGTCAGCGGTGGAAAGTCTTTTCGCTCGTGACGCGCATGCCTGTCTCAGTGCGGCTCGCTGGGCCATCGCGCGCTCGCGGCCGATGTTGACGGTATCCTTCGCAGTGAGAGTAGTGTCACCACTCAGGATCTGCGCGCTGCACCGAAGAGTCAGCGCATCGACGGTGTCCACAATCCCAAGAGCGCTGACTGCGCCGAGGACGTCGGCTTGAGTGCCGGTTCCCGTGGTGCCCGTCTGCTCGGCTGAGGCGTCGCCTCCCGACAGGTAAGCGTCGAGAAGATTTTCCGGATAGCCTTCGGCGCGAAGTCGTGCACGCACCTGATCAGGCGAGAGCCCGCTCGACATGATACGAGCGCGAAGCTCCCTCAGGAGCGCAGGATTCTGCATTACCTGCTCGGCCGTTTGCGCCTGGCCGAGTGACGGGGCGATGAAAAGGAATGCGGTGACAGCGAGTAACCGCAGCTTATTTGAAATCATCGAGTGGGGTGTGGTGTCTGGATTTGGTTGTCCCGCTGCTTTCTTCGAGACAGAGGTGATGGTCGCGCAGGGACTCGAACCCCGGACCTCTGCTGTGTGAAAGCAGCGCTCTAACCAGCTGAGCTACGCGACCGAAAGCAATCCGAAAAGTAATGTTGGGCTCGGAGGTCAGGAAGTGTGAGGCCTCGTCTAAACCCTTATTCTGAAACGCAATAGCGGCGGGATGGGCCCTGCTGGACTCGAACCAGCGACCGTCGGATTATGAGTCCGCTGCTCTAACCGACTGAGCTAAGGGCCCGGAACGTTCCTAAAAGTAACGTCCGAATGCCGAATGCTGAATGCTGACGTACTGAGGACTATGAACGAGGACTAGTCCAGACTGTCCTTGGTTCCAGTTCCTCAGTACGTCAGCATTCAGCATTCAGCATTCAATCGAATGGTATCAACCATCTCGGCACCCATACTATCCGGGCTCGGCCCTCAAAATTCGTATCTCGCAAGCCGAGCTCATGGAATCGATTAACACTTCGATTCACTCCCGCATCTCCAACCAGCTCGAAGTCACGTCCGACCATCGTTGCTCCAGTCACACCGAAGCGGGCGGTCTTCCATACAACTCCCGAAAAAATTCCCGGAGTTGTCGCATAGTCAGCCTTGTCAGGGTAGGGAAGACGATAGTCGCCTTCGCCCTGACGCCGGTAGGCCGCGTACAATCTGAGAGGTGTTCGCGGAATGAGAGCCACATCGATGCCCGCTTTGAGCTCGTCGTAATCAGAGAAGCCGCGACCGAGTCCAACATTGTAAATCGCGTAGCGCTCGGCGACAGTCGGAGTGTGATACGCGAGATTCGACACGCGAGTGTACGACGCGAAGAGCTTCTGATCTCCGGCGACTGGAACTCCTTCCGCGCTGACCGTGAATCCATACGATGACGGCTCGTGACAGACAGTGTCGCATCGGTCGATCTGAATGTCATCGATCAGAAGTTGCGCGCTGTAATTGCCGATCTTTCGCGAATGCCACGCAACGTCGCCGCCGAAACTCAGGTTCCCGTCGGTCTTCTCGTTCCGCCAGCTCAACGCGTAAACGTTGAATGGATTTACGAGAGAAAATTCCAGGCCTCGTCCAACGCCTGAATAGAGAAAAGACTCACTTAGACCGCCTTCCCACGATCCACGCCTGAATGCAAGGCGATGCGTCGAGAAGTACCGCGACGACTCGACTCCCGGCGACTGCACGTAATTGTCGAGCTTCGCGATCACCGTCGAGAGGTGAATGCGATCGGTGCCAAAGCGCGAGTAAAGATGATCGTACGTGTATGCGTCATTGCCGAGCTGCAAACCTGAAAATCCAATCGGTCCCCATGATCTTCCGACTCGACCGAATGCAGCCTCCGCATACTTCCACTGCCCGCCGATGTATCCATCCTCGGCCCGGCCCGCGATGCTTCGATCCTTTCTTCCCGCGAATTCCGGGTCGGCGTTGAGGCGATTGTCGAGAATCGCGCGCACTGACGCGGCGAGATGACCGCCGCCCATCACGAAGTATCCGGCGATTCCGGGTTTGACGTCGTCGTTCCAGTCGGCAAGCATCAGCTCGCGGAGGGATGATGTCTGAGCAGTCGCGTAAAAATCGAAAGATGCTTTTGCGCGAAATGGAATCCGTCTTGTTCCAGAGTCTGAATTCTTTCTCAGCTCGTATCGATGAATCGCTGTCGATAGAGCGTTGAGGTAACTGACAATGATTTTATTGTTACTGCCGCTTTGCGCGGAGTCGATGGCTGCGCGAACTCTTCCAACAGCATAAGGTCGCTCGAGCAGCGAAAGATTCTTGAGAACGCCGCGCGACATCAGCGCATCGACGTACTTGTACGCGATGTCGTCGACCGGGAGATACGGTGATGCCTGTGACGAAGCGCTCGCCGGAGCCAATGCAAGGGCGAGGGCAGCTACAATCCGCTTGATCACTTATACCATCCGATCAATTCGGTATTCGGAGTTATTTGAAGTGCCGGTGAAGGAAGGTGGATGAAACCGACCTGTCGCTTGAAGGTTTTCCAGATGCGATTCTCGCCGGGAAGTTTTTCCGCGTCGATGTCGAGCGTCAACAGGATTTTTCGCTGAGCCCGCATGTTTGCGCCTGTTTGTGGATCTATCCAGTCGGTGATCGAATGACCCAGCGAGACGCGGACAAGCCCCAGATACCATTTCTTCGGATCGCCGCCGGCAAGCTCGTACGGGTTTACCGACATCCAGTAGGTCTGGCCCGAATAGTCGAGTGAAGGACGCAGCTCGCCGGGAATGTTGTCCGCATTTCTCATCGCGGCACTTCGCGTATAAGAAATGAGCGGCTTGATTGCTCTCGTCCGGGGATGTGTTTCATGCAGAACCGCCAATGCAGTCCCTGTGGTGTTTGCGAGAAGATCGGCATACGAGAAGCCGTACTTCTTGTACATGCCATCCCAGATTTCTATCTGAAGCTGAAAAACGGCAGCGTATGCCGCGCTCCATGCGATCGCTTTTGTCGTCGAGACGCACGTGCTGCGAAGAAACGCGTTCCCGAATCTCGCGAGATGATATCCGCCAAGCATATGGCCCAGTTTGTCCTGGTCGCGAAAGTCTTCGTCCCAGTCAGCGTGAAAGAAAAAACCATCGGCACGCTCGCCTGACCACCACGCGCGCTTGAAATAGCTGTAAAGCGCCGCATTGCCCCCGATAAACGCTGCCGCAACTCCCGCGCGCCTGAGACGGATTTCGCTTTTCGGATGACCGCAGCTCGAATCACTGGCAGGAATTGTGTCGACCGCGATCGTCGCCACCGTATCGACAGGATGAGCAGCTGTATCAGCTTTCGCGCTGTCTACAGGCGTCTGCGCCTTCGCGCTGCCCGACAAAAAAACAGCCGCCACCGCGGCGGCCCGTATCACATGTCTCAATCTTTTCTCCGTTGTCACCGCGAAGCTGAGCGATCTGCCTCGTAGTCGTCGTACGCTTCGATCACTTCAGCGCGGGTGACGGTCGCTGCACCAAGCTTTCCTACCTCCACTCCCGCCGCAAAGTTCGCAATGATCGCCGACTCTGCAGGACTTCCTCCCGCAGCGAGAACTGCAGCGAGATACGCCGTAACCGTGTCTCCTGCTCCGACCACGTCGTAAACTTCGCGCGCCGTCGTAGGAATTCGGCCCACTTCGCCGTCGCGGGCAATCAGCGCCATTCCACGCTCTCCCAGCGTAAGCAGGAGATGTTCCACTCCGAGACGGTCGAACGTTGCGGGGAGGGCCTCCGGATGATCGATGTCGACCTCAGCGCCGAGTGCCGATTCGAGCTCACGGCGATTCGGCTTGAAGATCGTCGCGCCGCGATACGCGAAGAAGTTGCGGTACTT
>DASROK010000406.1:0-4460 GCA_035646915.1 Gemmatimonadaceae bacterium | reverse complement strand
CCGGAAAGAATTCCGTTTCGATCAAGCTCGCGGATGGAAAGGAAGAAAAGCACGACGCGAAGAAAGCAGTTGTAATTGCAACAGGCTCACGCGTGAAAGGACTTCCGCAGGCTGGTCTCGAGCTCAACAAGACAACGGTTTTGTCTTCGGATGATGTCCTCGTGCTGGAGAAGGCACCGAAGACAATGGCTGTCGTTGGAGCAGGCGCAGTTGGATGCGAGTTCGCCGATGTGTTCGCAGCATTCGGCACTCAGGTCACTCTGATCGACGTGGCTCCCGCAATTCTTCCTCTCGAGGACGCTGACTGTTCCGCCGAGCTGACGAAAGCATTCAAGAAAAGAAAGATCGACGTGATTGCCGGAGCGAAGATCGGCAACGTGAAGGTCGGCAAGAATTCGGTGAGCATGTCGATCGACGCGGGCGGAAAGAAAACCGACCTCGAGGTTGAGAAGGTTCTTGTCGCAGCAGGCCGCGCACCGAACGTCGAGGACATCGGTCTCAAGGAACAGGGCGTTCAGCTTACTGATCGCGGCTTCATCAAGATCAACGAGCGCATGGAAACGTCGGCGAAAGGCATTTACGCCATCGGTGACGTTGCCGGTCCGCCGATGCTCGCGCACAAGGGATCACGCGAAGGTGTAGTGTTCGCCGAGTTGCTCGCAGGGCAGCATGCGCATCCGGTGAACTACGGCAACATTCCGAACGCCACTTACTGTCATCCTGAAGTGGCGTCGATCGGACTCACTGAAGCGCAGTGCAAGGAGAAGAAACTCGACTACAAGGTTGGGAGATTTCCCTTCTCCGCGAACGGTCGTGCGCGCACCTCGGGGGAGACTGAAGGGTTTGTGAAAATCATTCGCGACTCGAAGTACGGCGAGATTCTGGGCGCGCACATCATCGGCTCACATGCGACCGAATTGCTGCATGAGCTGGCGGTTGCCCGGGAGAACGAGTTCACGGTGGAAGAAGTCGATCTCGCGATTCATGCGCATCCGACTTTATCGGAAGCGGTTGCAGAAGCCTGCCTCGATTCACTTGGCAGAGTTCTCCATATCTAAGGGCAACTGCGCACTGCGCGGATATGGAATCAGCCGAGCGTGAGATGTGGGTCGTGCGACTCGGCCGGATGGGATACGAGGAGTGTCTCGAGCTTCAGCGTGAAGTTGCGCGGCAGAGGATATCGGGTGCGATCCCTCAGGACGTTCTGCTCCTTGTTGAGCATCCTCCAGTTGTGACTCTCGGCCGCGCGTCGAAGCAGAAGAACCTGGTATCGAGTCCTGACTTTCTTCGCTCATGCGGTGTGGAGTTGTTCGAGGTGGAGCGTGGCGGCGATGTAACGTTCCATGGGCCAGGCCAGCTCGTTGGATATCCCGTGTTCGATCTCAAGCGGCACAAGCAGGATCTGCACTGGTACCTGAGGTCGGTCGAGGAGGCGATCATCAGGATCATCGGTGAATATGGGATTCCCGGAGAGAGGTCCACGGGATACACCGGTGTGTGGACACGCGGCAGGAAGATCGCATCGATTGGAGTTCACGCTCGTGACTGGGTCACGTGGCACGGCTTCGCCCTCAACGTCACCACTGATCTCTCGTATTTCGATCTCATTGTTCCGTGCGGGATTGTCGGAGTCGAGATGACATCCATTGAGAAAGAGGCGGGAGTTTCCGTCAGTGTCGATTCAGTATCTGATGCCGCCGCTAGACATTTTGGGGACGTCTTTGACCTACCGGTCATCGAGGCCGCGTCTGAAAGTCTTTTGAGAACCACACCGGCTCGGTACTAGTTATTAGAGAAAACCAACAAGCTCGGTACTTGGTATTAGAAACCAAGAAAACCAAAGGCCAGACCTCTGTTGACAGATCTGAGATTGGAAGATTTCTGATAAAAGCGTAGTCATCTGCCATCGCCCAATCTCAAATCTGTCAACAGAGGTCTGGCCTTTTGGTTTCTGTGTATCTAATACCGCATTTTTCTGGTTCGTGGCCCACAAAAAGTTGTTCGGGAGATTTTCGGCTCATGATGTATATTGAGTCCGATGACCGAAGCTGCCCAGACTCGGGTTTATCCAGCTCGAGAGAGAATCGTTGACCCGCAGACAAAGCGGGATTTTGCAGCGGAGCTGAATCCTCAGCAGGCAGCCGCGGCAACTCATGGCGACGGACCGCTTCTCATCATCGCGGGCGCAGGAACCGGCAAGACACGCACTCTCGTATATCGCGTCGCTCACCTCATCGAGCGTGGTGTCAGGCCTGAGCGGATTCTGCTGCTGACGTTTACGCGAAGAGCTGCGCAGGAAATGCTCGGCCGGGCGGAGAAGCTGGTCGGAGCGACAAGTCGCAAAGTTCATGGCGGGACATTTCACGCGACAGCACACCGGCTGCTGAGACGGTTCGGTCCCGCCGCGGGACTCGCGAAGGATTTTACGATCATGGACCAGGGAGACGCTGCCGATCTGATGCAGCTCTCGCGGTCGCAGCTGGGCTACGCTCAGAAATCGAAGAGGTTTCCAAAGAAGGAAACGCTTCAGTACGTCTACTCGCGCCACATCAATACCGGATTCACCGTCGACGACATCATTCGCGACGAGTATCCGCAGTTCATCGAGTATCTGGAAGATTTCGGAAAGATCTTCGTCGACTACACGTCGAGAAAACAGGAAAGAAATCTCGTCGACTACGATGACCTGCTGCTTTTCTGGGCATTGATGCTCGAGGCATCGCCTGAGCTTGCGGCTAAGATCTCAGGACTGTACGACCACGTTCTCGTCGACGAATACCAGGACACCAACGTTCTTCAGGCGCGCATTCTTCGCGGAATGTGCCGCACGCACGCAAACATCAGCGTTGTCGGCGATGATGCCCAAAGCATCTACTCTTTCCGCGGCGCCAACTTCCGCAACATCCTTGGCTTCCCGAAACAGTTCGAGGGCACAACGATCGTCACGCTCGAGCAGAACTACCGGTCCACACCGGAGATACTCGACGCGACCAACACCATGATCTCGCGCGCGAACGAACGATTCACGAAGAATCTCTGGACCGAGCGAGCCGGAGGGGAAAAGCCGTGGCTCGTTGCCGCGCGCGACGAGCAGCAGCAGACTCAGTTCGTTGTCGATCGAATTCTGGAGCTTCACGAAGAAGGAATCCCGCTCCGCGAGATCGCAGTTCTCTTTCGTGCGGGCTACATGTCGGCAGATCTCGAGATCGAGCTCACGAACCGGAAGATCCCGTTCGAGAAATGGGGCGGACTCAAGTTCCTCGAGGCGGCGCATGTAAAAGACGTGCTTGCTTTCCTGAGAATTCTCGAGAATCCACGCGATGAAGTGAGCTGGTATCGCATTCTTCTTCTCCTTCCGGGAATTGGCGATTCGACTGCGCGCTCAGCGATCGAATCGATGGCCACCGCGGCCTGGGACTCGTATGCATTCGGGCGCTACACTCCTCCAGCGCGGGCGCGCGGCGCGCATCAGGCTTTGGTTGGCCTTCTCGATGATCTGCGCTCAGGCGTGTCAACAGATCAGGCGAAGGTTACGGCTGACATCGCGCGCGTGCGAATGCTCTACGACAGTATTCTTCGCGAGAAATACGACAAGCCTGAGCCGCGTATTGCCGATCTCGACCAGCTGCAGGTAATTGCGTCCGGATACCCCGACCGCGCTACTTTCCTGTCGGCACTGGCACTCGAGCCACCGCAAGCAACGCAGGATCTTCCCGGTGCATCGTCGAAAGAGGATGACGACTGTCTCGTGCTCAGCACCGCGCACTCCTCAAAGGGAAAAGAGTGGGAAGCTGTATTCGTGATCTGGGCAGTCGATGGATGGTTTCCGTCAGCGCGATGCCTCAACAGTGACGAAGAGACAGATGAGGAGCGGCGCCTGATGTATGTGGCGATGACGCGTGCGAAGAATTATCTGAGCGTGACCTATCCCCTCAATGCGTATTCCACCAGACGCGGATCGGATTACACGCTGGATCAGCTGTCGCGTTTCATCGACCGCGGCGTCCGCGACAGAATGGAGAGAATCGCGGTGGGCGCTCCCGAGGCGCAAAAACCGGCTGAGACGCCTTCCCCTCTGCTGGACCTGAGAGCGCTTCTGCGGGGGCGCTTCGTGGGCTGAGCGGCGTCAGCCCGGATTTGCAGTCCTTTCGGGAGACAGGCCGAGCCAGCGCCGCAGCGCCGCGTAGGGGTCCTTCCTGTCTGATTTGGCCAGTGCAATCACGCGCCCGATTGTGCGACGCAGGTTCTTTCCCTCGCGCGAATAAACCTGGTCGAACAGGTCCAGATCCTTTGCATACACTCGCCGAGCGAGGAGCGATGCATTATCGAGAGGGACACGCTGGGCGTAAAACGGGCTGATTGTCCTGAGCATCGGCCCGATGTCACTCACAAGCGTTCGCCTCGCCCGCGCGTATACGGTATCTCTCGCTTCGATTCTTGCTGTCTTGCTGTCAGGATGC
>DASROK010000405.1:0-5412 GCA_035646915.1 Gemmatimonadaceae bacterium | reverse complement strand
CTGCTGGTCTCATTCGGCTCGATGCCCGCCAGCGCATCAAGCAGTTTCTGGAGCCGCCGGAGTGGCTGCCGGCTGCGGGGCAGGGCGCGATTGCAGTCGAGATCCGGTTGGACGATGATGATCTTAAAGAAATCCTGCGGCCATTGCATCATGAACCGACCGCGATTGCGGTGCGTGCCGAGCGTTCCTTTCTCGCAGCTCTCGAAGGTGGTTGTCAGGTTCCGATTGGCGCGCTGGCGCAATCGAGTGAAACGGGCGACCTCACGCTTCATGGATTTGTCAGCGACGTGAGAGGCCGTGACGTTGTTCGCGGCTCGATTGTAGTCGACCGTGATTCGCCTGAGAAAGCCGGCCGCTCGCTCGCTGCTGACTTGCTGACGCGCGGTGCATCGAGCTTGTTGATAGAGCTGCGCACCTCAGGGCAGCTCATCCCGCCCCAACCAGAGTAGCATGCCCCAGTTCCCGACCTATCGCGGCCGGCGTCTTCGCCGCACCGAATCTCTCAGGCGTCTTGTTCGCGAAACCACGCTGATGCCTTCGCAGCTTGTTCTGCCATTGTTCGTGCGGAATGGCAAGTCACTTCGCCGTCCGATCGATGCGATGCCGGGAGTCTCGCAGCTTTCGCCTGACGAGCTTCTGCGTGATGCGACAGCGGCAGCCCAAGACGGAATCGGGGGCGTCATCCTTTTTGGAATTCCCGACTCAAAGGATGAAACAGGCAGCGAAGCGTGGTCGGCTGAGGGTGCGGTTCAGAACGCGGTGCGCGCTCTCAAGAGAGAGGTTCCCGATCTCGTTGTCATCACTGACGTGTGCATGTGCGAGTACACGTCGCACGGTCACTGCGGGATTCTCGAGAATGGTGAGGTGGTGAACGACGCAACGCTCGAGCTTCTGGCGCGAGCGTCGCTGTCGCATGCAGAGGCCGGCACCGACATGATTGCGCCAAGTGACATGATGGACGGCCGTGTGGCGGCGATTCGATCTGCGCTCGACGGTGGCGGATTCGTCAACACGCCGATCTTGAGCTATGCAGCAAAGTTCGCATCTGGCTACTACGGTCCATTCAGAGAAGCTGCCGAGTCAGCGCCGCAGAGTGGCGATCGCAAGGGATATCAGATGGATTCCGCGAATGCGGACGAAGCACTTCGCGAGGTGATGGCTGACATCGACGAAGGTGCAGATGCTGTGATGGTCAAGCCGGCGGGTCCTTATCTCGACATCATCACGCGGGTGAAAGAGGCAACAGGTTATCCCGTTGCCGCATATCAGGTGAGCGGCGAATACTCGATGATATGCGCCGCAGCCAATAACGGCTGGATCGATCGAAATCGCGTTATGATGGAATCACTGCTCGGAATCAGGAGAGCAGGTGCAGATTTCATTTTGACATATTTCGCTGTCGAAGCGGCGAAGCTGTTGCGGGAGGAAGCAACATGAAGTATCGGACGTTCCCTGGAACTGATGTGGCGGTCAGCGAAATTGGTTTTGGCACCTGGACGATTTCCACGGGCTGGTGGGGAGAGAAAACCGACGAAGAAGCAGTCGCGATGCTGCGGAGCGCACGCGATGACCATGGCGTCAACTTCTTCGATGCTGCCGACAGCTATGGCAATGGCCGCAGCGAGCGCCAGCTTGCGACTGCATTTGCGGGCCGCCGGGACGATGTCGTGTACGCAACGAAAGTCGGATACGACATCTATGACGAAAGCGCGGCACAGGCACGGCGCGGCCAGAGCGAGCTGCCCCAGCGGTTTGATGACTCATACATCCGCTTTGCGGTCGACAAATGCCTCGACAGACTGGAGACCGACTACATCGATGTTCTTCAGCTGCACAACATCAAGATGGAGCATGTCAGAGATCCCAAAATCTGGGAGACGCTCCGGGACTTGAAGCGCGAAGGAAAAATTCGCGTCTGGGGCGCGGCGTTCGGGCCGGCGATCGGCTGGCTGTACGAGGCTGTCGAGCTGTGTGAGAGAGAAAATGACATCGGCACCATCCAGATGATCTGGAATGTGCTGGAACAGGAGCCGGGATCGTCGATGATCGCTGCGGCGCGCGAGCATGCGCCTGACTGCGTGTTCAACATCCGGGTGACACACGCATCGGGAATGCTCGAGGGCAAGTACACTGAAGACACTGTGTTCGCGGCGAACGACCATCGCCGGCATCGCCCAAGATCGTGGCTCATTAACGGCGTCAGGAAAATTCGCACTCTCGATTTTCTCGCAACGCGTATGACTCTCGGACAGGCGGCCCTCAAGTGGCTGCTTGCGGAGCCGCGTGTAATCAGCGCGCTGCCGAACATCTATGACAATGAGCAGCTCGCGGAATTCGCAGCATCGAGTGATCTCGCGGATCTCTCCGCGGACGATATGTCCCGCGTCGCTGAGCTTGCTTCGACGAACTTCGGTGTGGATGAGGAGCCGATGCAGTACAAGGGCACGATGCAGAGGATTGCATCGTGAATCCATGGCACGACTTTCCGGTTGGGGCGCATCCCCCTGAAGTCGTCACGGCTGTCATAGAGATTCCGCGCGGCAGCCGGAACAAGTACGAGCTCGACAAGGCCAGCGGCCAGTTCCGCCTCGATCGGGTTCTCTTCTCAGCCGTTCATTACCCGGGCGATTACGGATTCATTCCTCGTACGCTGCACGAGGATAACGATCCGCTCGACATCATCGTCAGCATCAACGAGCCTACGTTTCCGGGATGTCAGATCGATTGCCGTCCGCTGGGTGTTCTCAAGATGCTCGATCGCGGGGAGCCGGACGACAAGATCATCGCTGTTCCGTCATTCGATCCGTTTTACAACGAGATGTTCGATATCGCGGATTTGTCGCAGCACTATCTCAAGGAAGTCGAGCATTTCTTTCACATCTACAAGGATCTGGAGGGCCGGCGCGTCGAGATAGTGTCGTGGGAGAAGAGCGAAGTCGCGATGAAAGTCATTCAGGATTCAATCGAGCGGTACGAGTCGAAATACCTTCGGCTTGGGCCGTAGCTAATGCAGGATTGCGTCGACGACCTCAGGTCGACCTTAAGTATTGAGTCTGCGCGTCTGCTTGCGATTTCGGAAAACGATGCCGGCAGAAGGCCTGCGCCTGGCAAATGGTCTCCCAAGGAGATAATCGGCCATCTGATCGACTCAGCCGCGAACAACCATATACGGTTCGTCCGAGCTCAGCTGACAGACGACATGGTTTTCCCAGGCTATGATCAGGAAGCATGGGTGCGACTGCAGCGATATAACGACCGGCCGTGGCCGGAGCTGGTTTCGTTATGGCATGTCTATAACGCGCACATCGCGTCAGTGATAGAGAGCATAACTCCGGAGTGCCTGTCGTTACCGCGGAGTAAGCATAATCTTGACGAGGTAGGCTGGCGTACTGTTCCCCGGGATCAGCCCGCGACGCTCGCATATTTCATTCGCGATTACGTTGGTCACATGAAGCATCATCTCGCGCAGATATCGTGACTGCTGGCTACTCCGGCACTCCTCTTCCGAAAAAGCTCGGCATACGGGAAGGGAGTCGTGTTGCACTTTTGCACGCGCCTGAAGGCTTTTGCGCAACGCTCGGTGCTGTTCCATCACGCGTAACGGTTCGCGATAAGGTTGGCAGTGAAGCCGATGTAATCGTTCTCTTTGCAACAAAGTTCTCGAAGCTCAAGCCTGAGTTCCTGAAAGCGATGCGCATGATGCCGGCCGATGGAGGCATGCTCTGGATCGCATGGCCGAAGAAAGCCGCAAAGATGGACACTGATCTCGATGAGAACTTCATCCGCGATTATGGATTGAGTCTCGGAGTCGTCGACACAAAAGTCTGCGCGATCGATGAAACCTGGAGTGGCCTTCGGTTCAATCGGAGACGCGCGTGACCCAGCCGGTTTATCGGATAGCGAGTGGTGAGTATCCGGCTCTGGGTTATGTGTTTTCAGTTTAACTCGCAACTCAAAGCCGTCTACTGGTAACTCATCACTCGCTTCCGTCAACCGTCTGGGTCATGGTCGAACGCTTGTCTGCACCGCATTTTACCGCCATGACGAATATCGGTCAGCAGGTACAGCTCGAGGTGTACAGCTCCGCTGCGCAGGGTAAACGAATCGATCTGCCGTTCTCATTCGATGAATGGGAAGCGCGCGCAAAAGCCGCACTGCCGGAAACGGCGTACTGGTACATCGCAGGCGCATCGGGCGGCGGCGACACTATGCGCGCAAATCGCGCCGCATTCGAGCGGGTAAAGCTCAGACATCGCGTCCTGAACGACGTGAGCACCCGCGAAATCAGCACCGAAATATTCGGCACGAAGATCCCCGCGCCATTTCTGCTCGCGCCGATTGGAGTGCAGGGAATCATGCACAAGGATGGCGAGCGCGTTCCAGCGAGAGCGGCCGCTGCGACTGGAGTGCCGTTCATCTTGAGCACGGTGTCCTCGATCACCATCGAAGAGATTGCCGGAATCATGGGGGCATCTCCACGATGGTTTCAGCTCTACCCAGCGCGGAGCCGGGAAGTTGCTGCAAGCATGGTATCGCGCGTGGAAGCGGCAGGATATTCAGCAATCGTCGTCACGCTCGATACAGCAGTGCTCGGCTGGCGCGAGCAGGATCTTCGTCTTGGCTACCTGCCATTCATAGAAGGAAAAGGAATCGCGAACTATCTGTCAGACCCTGTGTTTAGAGCGGGTCTCGCGAAATCTCCCGAAGAAGATCCAGGCGCTGCAATCATGCAGTTCCTCGGCATGTTCACCAATCCGGCATTTGGATGGACCGACATCGACTGGCTCCGCTCGCTTACGAAACTTCCGATTCTTCTAAAAGGTCTGGTGCATCCAGACGATGCGCGAAAGGCGCTCGACCACGGAATCGACGGAATCGTTGTCTCCAATCATGGCGGACGGCAGCTGGACGGCGGAATCGGCACACTCGACGCTCTTCCGTCGATGGTGAAAGCTGTCGACGACAAAATCCCGCTGCTGATCGACAGCGGTGTACGCCACGGTGCAGATGTGATCAAGGCAATAGCACTTGGCGCGAAATCCGTTTTGATCGGACGGCCGTATGCTTATGCGATGGCCAGTCATGGCGAGGAGGGCGTGCTGCACCTCATCCGCACGATGATGGCGGAAATCGATCTGCAGCTCGCCCTCTCTGGTCTTACATCGATTGAAGGAGTGAACCGGTCACTGATTGCCGACTAAAGCGTCGGCGGTATTCTCAGCCCGACTTCGTCGCCTTCGTCGAGAGTGATTTCCTCGGAGATCGGCGCGCGGCTCGCACCGATTGGATCCGCCTGAAAACGGACGGTGGTGAGGCCGTGCATGATTCCCGTTGGAATCGTGAAACGAGTCTTGGAAACGGCTGTTGCTGTGCCGAGGCGCAGTCGCTGCGCGCTTCGCCAGACGTAGATGG
>DASROK010000404.1:0-9256 GCA_035646915.1 Gemmatimonadaceae bacterium | reverse complement strand
CACAAACTGCTCTGAAGCGCAGATGACACAGATGGGGCGCAGATGACACAGATGCAACGGAAACCCATTTCTTTTTTTGACTGAGACCGCAGTTCCGTATTAACCCAAAATGTTTCCGTAGTTCATCTGTGTCATCTGCGCCCCATCTGTGTCATCTGCGCTTCAGAGCAGTTTGTGATTCCCGAATTTCCCGTACTGCCGTCGTTCCGTAGTCCCACGCACCGAGCTATCTTCACGCCTCTTCCTCAGGGGAAAGGGTTGCAGCAGGAGCTGGAAACCGCACTGGGCACACGTTACCGCCTCGAGCGCGAGCTTGGCCGTGGTGGAATGGCCACTGTCTATCAGGCGATCGACCTTCGCCACGAGCGGAAAGTCGCCCTCAAGGTCCTCCATACGGAGCTCAGTGCTTCACTCGGTCCTGATCGGTTTCTGCGCGAGATCAAGCTCGCTGCCCGCCTCAATCATCCGCACATCGTTCCGCTGTACGACTCCGGCGAGGCGGAAGGATTCCTCTATTACGTGATGCCGCTTGTCGAAGGAGAATCCCTCCGTGACCGCCTCCTTCGCGACGGAAGAATCTCGACCGAAGAATCGCTGCATCTCGTCCGTGGCATCGCGAGTGCGCTCGACTACGCACACCGGCTGAACATCGTGCATCGGGACATCAAGCCTGAGAACGTGATGCTTCAGGAGGGCGAAGCGCTCGTCACTGACTTTGGAATTGCGAAAGCGGTGAGTGTCGCATCGGGCGATACGCTCACTCAAACCGGAATGATGATCGGCACTCCTGCGTACGTGAGTCCCGAGCAGGCAGCAGGCGATTCAGAGATCGATGGACGCAGCGACCAGTACAGCCTCGGCTGTGTTCTCTACGAGATGCTTTCGGGGAGGAAGCCATTCAGCGGCGCAACCGCTCAGGCGATTCTGAGCAAGAGATTCAGCGAGCCTGTTCCGTCCATTCGCGAAGCGTTTCGCGATGCGACTCCGGAGATCGAAAATGCGCTTCAGCGGGCGCTTGCCAAGGAATCGACCGAGCGATTCCCCACGACGATCGAGTTTGCGCGCGCGCTCGTCGCATCGCATCTCTCGACGCCAGACGGAAGTCTTCTCACTCAGGCAAGCGCCGGTACCGCGAAATCGGTTGCGGTGCTTCCCTTCTCCAGTCAGAGCGGAGATCAGGAAAGCGAATACTTCGCTGACGGTATTGCTGAGGAAATCATCAATGCTCTCTCGAAAATCAAGGCGCTGAAAGTTTCGTCCCGAACTTCTTCCTTCTCATTCAAGGGAAGGAACGAAGACATCCGCGAGATTGCGCGAAAGCTTCAGGTCGGAACGATTCTCGAGGGAAGCGTGCGCAAGTCCGGTAAGCGTCTGCGGGTCACCGCGCAGCTCGTCAACGCCTCCGACAATTCTCAGCTCTGGGCGGAGCGTTACGACCGCGAGCTCGAGGATGTCTTTGCCATTCAGGACGAGATCTCCGCGAACATAGTATCGGCGCTGCGCGTTGTTCTCACTGAAGATGAGAAAAAAGCGATCGAGCAGGTGCCGACAGCGAATGTCGAGGCGTACGAGTTCTATCTGAGGGGCCGTCAGTTCTTTCATCAGCACCGGCGACGGGCGATGGAATTCGCCGTGCAGATGTTCGAGAGCGCAATCGAGCTGGACCCGGGCTATGCACTGGCTCACTGCGGTGTGGCCGACTGCTGCTCCTTTCTTTTCCAGTATTATCACGCGTCAAAGGAGAATCTCGATCGCGCAATGTCGGCGAGCAAGCGCGCGCTCGAGCTCTCCCCGCATCTTGCGGAGGCGCACGCGTCGCGCGGTCTCGCGGTTTCACTCACCGGCCAGTTTGACGTTGCGGAAAGGGAATTCCAGGAAGCGATGCGGCTGGATCCAAAATCGTTCGAGGCGGCGTACTTCTACGGTCGAGCATGCAACGCGGTTGGCAAGTTCGCTGAGGCAGCCAAATGGTTCGAGCGCGCAGTCACCGTACGGCCGGACGACTTTGCAGCACAGAATCTGCTCGCCAACTGCTATGGCGCGCTCGGCAGAGTCGACGACGCGACGAGCGCAATGCGTCGCACATACGATGCAGCGCGAAAACACCTCGAGCTCAATCCTGACAATCCGCGTGCGCTGTACATGGGCGCTCTCGCACTGCGCGGGCTCGGCGAGCCTGAAAAAGCGCTGGACTGGAATCGAAGAGCGCAGCGAATGGAGCCCGATGATCCGTCAGTGCTTTACAACGTTGCCTGCGTCTACGCGCAGCTGTCGATTCCGGACAAGGCAATCGATGCTCTTTCGACGGCGATAGACAACGGCTTTGGTCACTGGCAGTGGATCGAGCATGATACAGATCTCGATTCACTGCGCAATCGACCCGACTTTATTGCACTTCTCAGTAAAAAACCAAAAGAGAGTACAATTCAGTAATGCATGAAGGTTTAGAATCAGCCCTCGCGACACGGTATCGCCTCGACCGCGAGCTCGGACGCGGCGGCATGGCCACCGTTTACCTGGCGATGGACCTGAGGCACGATCGCAAGGTCGCGCTCAAGGTTCTTCACACCGAGCTCAGCTCCGCACTCGGCTCCGACAGATTCCTGCGCGAGATCAAGCTCGCGGCACGCCTCAATCATCCCCACATCATTCCGCTTTTCGATTCCGGCGACGCCGCCGGTTATCTCTACTACGTGATGCCGGTCATCGAGGGAGAGTCGCTTCGCGACCGACTCCTTCGTGAAGGAAAGATTCCTCTCGAGGAGTCTCTCAACCTCGTGCGAGGAATTGCATCGGCGCTCGACTACGCGCACCGGCAGGATGTCGTGCATCGCGACATCAAGCCTGAGAACATCATGCTTCAGGATGGCGAAGCAATCGTGATGGATTTCGGAATTGCCAAGGCACTGAGTCTTGCAGCAGGTGACACTCTCACTCAGGCGGGAATGATGATCGGCACGCCTGCCTACGTGAGTCCCGAACAGGCTGCCGGTGAAAACCTGGTCGACGGGAGAAGCGATCAATACAGCCTTGCATGCGTACTGTACGAATTGCTGTCGGGAAAGAAGCCGTTTACGGGGCCGACCGCGCAGGCTGTTCTGAGCAAGCGCTTCAGCGACCCGGTTCCCTCGCTCAGGAAAGTCTATCCGGAAACGACTGACTTCATGGAGACGGCAATGCTTCGCGCATTGTCGAAGGAAGCATCCGAGAGATTCACCACCACTGTCGATTTCGCCAAGGCCTTAGTGGCCGCTCATCTGACAACTCCCGACGGAAACCCGCTTTCACCTGGTGGCGGCACGGCGAAATCCATTGCAGTGCTGCCATTCACTAACATGAGCTCGGATCCTGAAGGCGATTTCTTTGCCGACGGTATCGCCGAAGAAATCATCAACGCGCTCTCGAAGATTACCGGCCTTCGCGTGTCATCGCGCACTTCGTCGTTCACGTTCAAGGGCAAAGGCGACGACATACGCGAGATCGCCCGCAGACTTCAGGTCAAGACGGTTCTCGAGGGAAGCGTTCGAAAATCCGGCAAGCGTCTGAGACTTACCGCGCAGCTGATCAACGCATCTGACAACGCCCAGCTCTGGGCCGACCGGTACGATCGTGAGCTAGAAGACGTGTTTGCAATTCAGGATGAAGTTGCATCGAGCATTGTCGCCGCCCTTCGAGTGATGCTCAGCGATGACGAAAAAAAGGTCACCGAGAAGCCCACACAGAACGTCGAGGCATACGGCTTTTATCTTCGCGGCCGACAGTATTTTCACCAGCACCGCCGCAAGTCACACGAATACGCTCGGCAGATGTTCGAAAGAGCAATCGAGCTCGACCCGAATTACGCCCTCGCGTATTGCGGTGTCGCGGATTGCTGCTCGTTCCTGTATCAGTACTTCGATGCATCGCCGGCGAATCTTCGCCGCGCCGATGCGGCAAGCCGTCGCGCACTGGAGCTTGCGCCGAGTCTCGCTGAAGCGCACGCCTCACGCGGCCTGGCGGTTTCGCTGAGCGGACGCTTCGAGGAAGCGAACACGGAATTCGAGATGGCGATGAAGCTCGATCCGAAATCGTTCGAGGCAGCGTACTTCTACGCGCGCGCCTGTGTCGCCCAGGGAAATCCCGAGGAGGCTGCGAAATGGTACGAACGCGCGATCGCCGTCAGGCCTGACGACTATGCCGCGCTCGCCCTTCTCGCCACGACCTATAATACTCTCGGGCGTCGCGAAGACGCGATACAAATGTCGAGGCGGGCATACGACGCCGCACGAAAACATCTCGAGCTGACTCCTGACGATCCACGCGCGCTTTACATGGGCGCAATGTCCCTCACCGAGCTCGGCGAGACAGACAAGGCTCGCGAATGGAACCGCCGCGCACTGGCGATGGATCCCGACGATCCGTCAGTGCTTTACAACATCGCTTGCGCTTTTGCACTCGAGGGTCAAACCGGCGAGGCAATCTCGACGCTGCAAAAAGCAATGGGTCTTGGTTTCGGTCATTGGAGCTGGATCGAGCATGACTCGGACCTCGACTCGCTCCGAAAAGAGCCGGATTTCATCGCACTCCTGGCATCGAAACCTGTTGAGGCAGAAGCATAATCGATGAGCTCATTCGAAGACGCAATCTCGAAGTCATATCGCATAGATCGGGAACTCGGCCGCGGCGGAATGGCAACCGTTTATCTCGGCCACGATGTGCGCCACAATCGAAGAGTTGCCGTGAAGGTTCTGCATCCCGAGCTCAGCAATTCAATCGGGCCGGAGAGATTTCTCAGGGAGATCGAGCTGGCAGCGCGGCTGAACCATCCTCACATCGTGCCGCTCTTCGACTCTGGAAACGCAGAAGGGTTCCTGTATTACGTGATGCCCGTGGTTGAAGGTGAGACTTTGCGCGATCGCCTTTTGCGAGATGGTCAGATTCCGCTCGAAGAGTCGCTTCAGCTCGTGCGTGGGATGGCGGCCGCGCTCGACTATGCACACCGGCAGAACGTGGTGCATCGCGACATAAAACCGGAAAACATCATGCTGCAGGATGGCGAAGCGGTGGTGATGGATTTCGGTATCGGCAAAGCAGTGAGCTCGGCGGCGAACGACACGCTGACACAGACCGGGACGGTGGTTGGCACTCCCGCGTACGTCAGCCCGGAGCAGGCGGCAGGCGAGAACAAGATCGACGGGAGAAGCGATCAATACAGCCTCGCATGCGTTTTGTTCGAGATGCTGTCGGGTAAGAAAGCATTCAGCGGACCAACCGCGCAGTCGGTGATCAGCAAGCGGTTCACCGATCCTGTTCCTTCGCTCCGCGCGGTGTACGAGAAGACTCCAGACGAAGTAGAGAACGCAATGCTCAAGGCGCTCGCGAAAGATGCAAGCGAGCGCTTTGCGACAACCGCCGAGTTTGCGCGCGCGCTCGTTGCGACTCATCTGACTACTCCGGACGGCAGCCCCCTTCAGGGCGCTATCGGGAGCAAGTCGATAGCTGTGCTCCCATTCACCAACATGAGCGCCGACCCCGAAGGGGATTTCTTCGCCGATGGAATCGCCGACGAGATCATCACCGCTCTGTCGAAGGTGAAAGCGCTGCGCGTGGTGTCGCGAACTTCATCGTTCACGTTCAAGGGAAAAAACGACGACATACGCGAGATCGGACGGAAGCTTCAGGTGTCGACGATTCTGGAGGGAAGCATCCGGAAGGCGGGAAAGCGCCTGCGCCTGAACGCGCAGCTCGTGAGCACAACCGACAGCACGCAGCTGTGGGCCGAGCGATACGATCGCGAGCTGGAGGATGTGTTCGCAATTCAGGATGAGATCGCATCGAGTATCGTGGCTGCTCTTCGACTCGTGCTCACCGAAGACGAAAAGAAAGCCATAGAGAACGTGCCGACAACGAACATCGACGCGTATGAATATTACCTGCGCGGCCGGCAGTTCTTTCATCAGCACCGCCGGCGCGCGCACGAGTTTGCGAGGCAGCTTTACGAGCGGGCGATCGAGCTCGATCCCGGCTACGCACTCGCACACTGCGGTGTGGCCGACTGCTGCTCGTTCCTTTATCAATATTTCGACGCGTCGCAGGAGAATCTCAGGAAGGCTGACTCTGCAAGCCGGCGCGCGCTCGATCTTGCCCCGCATCTTGCCGAAGCGCACGCGTCGCGCGGGCTCGCGGTGTCGCTCACGGGTCAGTTCGTCGAGGCTGAAAAAGAATTTGAAGAAGCAATGCGGCTGAATCCCAAGTCGTTCGAGGCAGCGTACTTCTTCGCCCGTGCATGCGCCGCACAGGGAAAAGCTCAGGAGGCCGCCAACTGGTATGAGCGCGCGATCGCCGTCAGGCCCGATGATTTTGCCGCTCTCCTTCTTCTCGCAGGCATGTACGGAGATCTTGGCCGGACAGAAGACAGAATTCGCGCGGTACGCCGTTCGTATGACGCCGCACGAAAGCATCTCGAGCTCAATCCGGACAATCCCCGCGCACTGTATTTCGGCGGCGCTGCGCTTGTCGAGCTCGGCGAGCGCGATAAAGCGCTCGACTGGACCCGCAGGGCAGAACAGATGGACCCGGATGATCCATCGGTCCTGTATAACGTCGCATGCGACTACGCGATGCTGGACATGAAGGACGAAGGTCTGAGGGCACTCACAAAAGCAATCGACAACGGGTTCGGACACTGGAGTTGGATCGAGCACGACTCCACGCTCGATAACCTCCGTTCAGAGCCCGGTTTTCTCGAGTTACTCGCGCGTAAGCCAGCTTGACAAAATTGGCTCGCCCCCGCGGCAGTCTCCTTGCGTAAATTCTCCGCCTATGGCTAAAACCCAGCGCAAGGACGAAATCCTCAAGTCTGAGATCCCGCCCGCGCTGCCGCTGATGGCGCTGCGCTCGACAATTGTGTATCCACTGGGCACGATCGCGGTGCAGATGGGGGCGCCGGAAAATCTCGCGCTGCTCAAGGAAAATCCGGGATCGGGGCTGATTGTCGCTCTCGTTGTATCGACTGGCGACCATGATGAGCCCGTAGATCTCGACACTTTTGTGGGTCGGGTCGGGGTTGCCGCGCGCGTTCACGAGCGGATCAATCTTCCCGGCGAAACTGTCCAGATCACGCTGCAGGGTTTGAGACGTATTGTCATCGACAGCATCTCGCAGCGCACGCCGTATCCGATTGCGCAGATAAAAACTGCAAAGGAAATCCCTGCCGATCCGAACGAAGTCGATGATCTCGTTACTCGAGTAGTGACCGCAGCAGATACCCTCGCTCAGTTAGTCGATCGAATTCCGGACGAAGTTCCCGCGATTCTCAAGATGAACGTGTCGGATCCAGGCCGGTTTGCAGATCTCGCGGCGACGAACATGAACTTCAAGATCTCGGACAAGGACGAGATAGTCCAGCGTCTGGACATCGGGCAGAGATTGCGATTCCTGCTCACGCGGCTCGAGCGCGAAGTCGCGCGCGCGCACGTCGTGGAAGACGTGAAGCGGCAGACTGAGATCAAGATCGAGCAGCACCAGCGTGAGTTTTATCTCCGCCAGCAGCTGAGAGCCATTCAGGCTGAGCTCGGAGAAACCGATCCAGGCGAAAAGGAAGCTGTCGAAACCCTCAAGAAAATCGAGGAGACGAAGATGTCGGAGCGCGCCGCGCAGGAAGCGCGGCGCGAGACAGAACGACTGCGCCAGCTCTCGCCGGCATCGAGCGAATACCAGGTGATTCGCACTTACCTCGACTGGCTGCTCTCGCTCCCATGGGACAAGCGATCAGGCAAGGACGACATCGATCTCAAAACCGTCGAGACCGCACTCGATGAGCGCCACTACGGCTTGAACGAAGCAAAAGAGCGCATCATCGAGTTCCTCGCCGTGCGCAAGCTTCGCGGCAACGATCCGCACGGGCCGATTCTCTGCTTTGCAGGACCTCCGGGCACAGGGAAGACTTCGCTTGGAGAAGCCATCGCGACAGCCATCGGGAGAGAGTTCTATCGAATCTCCGTTGGAGGCGTGCGTGACGAAGCTGAGATTCGGGGACACCGCCGAACGTACGTTGGAGCGCTGCCTGGACTTTTGATCCAGGCATTGAGACGAGTTCAGGTGCGCGATCCCGTGTTCATGATCGACGAGATCGACAAGATGTCCGGCGGTGGCGCATCGGGAGATCCAACAGCGGCAATGCTCGAGGTTCTCGATCCCTCGCAGAACCAGAACTTCGTCGATCATTACCTCAACGTTCCCTTCGATCTGTCTCAGGTCCTCTTCATCTGCACAGCGAACAACATCTTCGACATCCCTGCACCGCTCCGCGATCGCATGGAGATCATTCGTATCTCGGGCTATACGGTCGAAGAAAAAGTCGAGATCGCGTGGCGGTACATAATTCCGCGGCTGCTCGAGGAGCACGGCATCACCGACAAGGATCTTCAGTTCACCGATGAGGTCCTGAGCTTCATCTCCAGCCGCTATTCGCGCGAAGCAGGGCTTCGCAACTTCGAGCGCGATCTTGCGGCAATCATGCGCCGACGTGCGCGGCGAAAAGCCGAGGGAGAGGAAGGTGCCTGGATCATCGATAACGACAGAGTTGTAGAGATACTCGGCAATCCTCGCTACACGCTCGAATCGGCGGAGCAGGAACCGGAGATCGGTGTCGTCACGGGACTCGCTTGGACTGCTACGGGCGGCGATCTCATGCTGATCGAGGCCCTTCGCATGCCCGGCAATGGCAAGCTCACCGTTACCGGACAGCTCGGAAGTGTGATGCGCGAGTCAGTAGACGCAGCGTACTCCTACGTGAGATCGCGTGCCGAGCTTCTTGGAATCGAGCGGGAAGAGTTCCGCGAATGTGATCTTCACATTCACTTCCCGGCCGGCGCAATTCCCAAGGACGGTCCCAGCGCGGGAGCGGCAATCACACTGGCAATCGCAAGCGTGCTTTCACAGCGGCCAATCCGCCGCGACGTCGCCATCACCGGCGAAGTCACTCTTCGCGGAAAAGTGCTGGAGATTGGCGGGGTAAAGGAAAAAGTTCTCGCTGCTTATCGCGCAGGTTTACGCCGCGTTGTGATGCCGACGAACAATGAAAAAGATCTTCGCGACATACCGGATGAAGTGCGCGGCCACATGAAATTCGACTTCGTTGCAACGATGGACGAAGTCTTTCACGTCATGCTTTTATCGAAATCCACTCCGGAGCTCGCAGACTCGGCCCCTCCGCGGAAAGCTGCTCCGAGAAAAAAAGAGAAAGCTCCGCCGCGCGACGAGAGCAGTGACGACA
>DASROK010000403.1:0-3369 GCA_035646915.1 Gemmatimonadaceae bacterium | reverse complement strand
CGCATCGCGGATCTCTGCTTCAATCCCGGCTGTGTCGAACAGCGGGACACGCTCCTCGTAAAGCTTCACTCGGCCAATCAGGTCGGGAGCGACGGTCTTGAGGTATTCGTTGACTTCATTGAATACCGGCTTCGAATCGATCGTGAGGCTGTCGACCTTCGCGCTGAATAGATCTCGAACGAGTCCGCGAGTGAGGCCTGTTTCGCGATGCAGAAGCGCCGGAGCGCGCGTGAACTGGCCCTTCCGCTTGATCTTCTTCCACTGCGCCATGAGCATGTCGAGGTCCCGCTTGAGAGCCTCCGGGGTTACGTCCTCGCTCACGGTCCGGACAATTACTCCCCCCGACTTGTCCGGCAGAATTGCCCCGACCTGTTCTTTCAGCCTCTGACGCTCAGCGCCGCCGCTGATCTTCCGGCTCACTCCGACTCGCGATGAATCCGGGATGTAGACCAGGAATCGTCCGGCCAGCGAAATCTGTGCGGTTACGCGAGGGCCTTTTGTGGAGATCGGCTCTTTCGAGACCTGGACCATGATCTCCTGCCCGCGCTTCAGAGCATCCTGAATTGGAGGGGCGGCTGCCTTTCGCGGCCGGCGACCGTTGGATCTCGCCCCATTGGTCTTCGCGCCGTTTGTGGGTTCCTCGGTTTCCTCTGCCTCGTCTGTTTCCTCTTCATCGTCGTCCTCAGCCTCTTCGGCGCTTTCACGGACGAGATCGGATGCATGGAGGAAGGCACTCTTCTCAGTGCCGATGTCGACGAACGCCGCTTGAATCCCGGGAAGCACCGCTTCCACTCGTCCAAGGTATATGTCGCCGACCATACGTCGGTTGTCTGGACGGTCAACGAGGAGCTCTGAGAGCTTCTCGTCCTCCAGAATCGCCACCCGCGTCTCACGCGAGCCGGCGTTTATGAGGATCTCTCTTTTCATCGTAACCCGCCGGGCAACACTGACGGCGACTCGGCGTCAGAGGTGGCGGCGGATGTTCCTTATGTGTGGGCGCGCAATGACGCGACGCCTTTTTTGTACGTACAGCTAATGGTAGTACGCCTTCCGGTCATGGTTGTGGATGGCGCGAGTCGCACACACATCCCCATGCCGGACTGGCTGAATTCGATTTGCCAGAATGTACTGATATTGACGAGCTTTTTGCAACAGTGGCAACGACTTACAGGCCGCGTTTAACCCTGAATGCGAGCCAGGCCATCACCAGAACGTATGTGATTCCAGCCTTCCATTCGCCATGCTTCATGTACAAGCCGAGGTCGAAGGCTCCTTCGTCTGAATCCTCATTACGCCACGGCGTTACCCGTGGAACGAAGGCCGGAACGTTGGCTGAGTACGCGTCATAAGCGTCGGGAAACCGCTCCCGGATATTCGCCTTCTCACGTTCCATTGTCGGAGCGTAGACCAACGCCCAGAACGCAATCACGAGCAGGAGCAACGCCCAGTGAGCGGCGATTGCGAACCCGGCGCCTATCAGGAAGCTTCCGAAATACAAAGGATTCCTGGTGTGTGCGTACGGTCCCGTTACGGCAAGCTTTCGATTCTTGGAGATATGGCCCGATGCCCACGCGCGAACCATCACTCCCACAAACGCGATGATTCCTCCAACCGCGAGTGTGAGGTTCGAAGGCCGGGCCCAGATCAGGTATGCAATGCCGAGGACGAATCCGAGAGGCAGCCGGAGCTTTTTCGCGGCTTCCGAATAGGTCAATCGAGGATTCCTCTCAAAAGGTGCCGCGCGATCACAACCCGCTGAATTTCCGATGTGCCCTCGCCAATCTCGCAGATCTTGGCATCGCGCATCATTCGCTCGACCGGATAGTCCTTGGTGTACCCGTAGCCGCCGTGAATCTGAATCGCCTTGAGGGTCGATCGCATGGCGAGCTCCGAACAGAACAGCTTGGCGATCGCTGCCTCTTTGCCGAAAGGCTTTTTGTGCATCGCGAGCCATGCGGCGTGATACATGAGATGCTTTCCCGCTTCGATTTCCGTTGCCATGTCCGAAAGCTGAAACTGGATTCCCTGGAAGTTCGCGATGGCGCGCCCGAACTGCTTTCGCTGCGCCGCGTAGTGCAGCGCCTGCTCGAACGCTCCTTCCGCAATTCCAATCGAAAGCGCCGCAATCCCGATGCGTCCAGCATCGAGTGTCTGCATGAAGTTGATGAACCCCATGCCTTCCTCGCCGAGCCGGTTTTCTTCGGGAACTTCTACGTCTTCGAACACCAGCTCACGTGTGTCGGATGCGCGCCAGCCGAGCTTGTTCTCTTTCTTTCCCGCCTTGAATCCCCGCATCGGCTCGAGCGCGGGGTCGTGTCCCATCGTCACACCTTCGGGTCGATGAGAAAGGTCAGCTTCTTTCGTAAGAATGAATGAGCTGATTCCTTTCGTTCCCGCCATGGGATCAGTGACCGCGGTAGCGACGAAGATTTCTCCAACGCCTCCGTGAGTGATGAAGACCTTGGATCCGTTCAGCACGTAGTAGCCGTCTTTCTTCACCGCTGTGCTTCGCGTTCCGGCTGCGTCACTTCCTGCGGTTGCCTCCGTAAGCCCGAATCCTCCGAGAACTTTCCCGGTCGCAAGCGGGCGGACGAATCGCTCCTTCTGCTGCTCCGTACCGAAGTTCACAATCGGCGACGTACCGAGTGTCGTATGGGCCGAGATCGTGATTCCGTGAGATGCATCGACCTTCGCCATCTCGTGAATGGCGATCATGTAGCTCAGTGTATCGAGCCCTGCTCCCCCGAGTGATTCCGACCATGGAATTCCGAGAAGGCCGAGCTCACCCATTTTCTGGACGTTCGCCCAGGGGAATTCCTGCGACGCGTCGAATTGCGCGGCGACAGGCGCGACCTCTTCGCGCGCGAATTCGCGCACCATGTCGCGCACCGCGATATGCTGTTCGCTGAAGTAAAGCGAGTCGTCCATTCAGTCAGGCTGCTTCGGGTTCGTCGGCGCTCTTGATCACCGAGAGAAATTCCTCGCCGTATCGCGCGAGCTTCATCTCTCCAACGCCGCGCACGTTTGCCATCGCTGCGAGTGTCGCGGGCCTTCTAAGCGCCATCTCAGCGAGCGTGCGATCGGAGAATACAATATACGCGGGCACGGCGTCCTTCCGGGAAATCTCGCGCCGTTTCTCACGAAGCGCGTTCAGCAGATCGATCTCAGCTTTCGTAAGAGAAACGTCATCATTTTCTGGTACGACAGTCGCCGGACGTCGGTCGCCGGTCGCCGGTCGTCGGACGCGAGTCGTCTTTTTCGATCGAGGCTCTCCTTTGGGTCTTGTGGCAGCGGTTTCTCTCGGACGCGCTATGCCAAGACAGTTGTCGCATCCGTCGCAGCGGGGCCGCCATGCGGGGTCTCCAAAAT
>DASROK010000402.1:0-2407 GCA_035646915.1 Gemmatimonadaceae bacterium | reverse complement strand
GGATTGTTGAACGACAAAAGGAAGAACTCGAAATGATGCAGGATGAAGGAGACAGTCGCGGCCGGCGAAATTACGGATCAGGCTCGAAGTGGGAGCCTGTCGTTGGATATTCGCGGGCAGTCAGAGTGGGCGCGCACATTCACGTGTCGGGAACAACCGCAACGGGAGCAGATGGATCACTGGTCGGAATCGGAGATCCGTACGCGCAGACGGTGCAGACAATAGCGAACATTCAGCGGGCGCTCGAAGCGGTTGGAGCGACCCTCGACGACGTCGTGCGCACGAGGATCTACGTGACCAGCATGTCGCAGTGGAAAGAAGTTGGCCGCGCGCACGGTGAAGCGTTTGGGCGCATCAGGCCGGCAACATCGCTGGTTGAAGTCTCGAAGCTCATCGATCCGGACATGCTCGTCGAAGTCGAAGCCGATGCATTCATCACTCCGCCACTCGATAATCCTGAACCTCCCGCGCACTGATGGAATACCCATTCCATACCGCTGACGTTTTCACTGACAAGGCGTTCGGCGGAAACCAGCTCGCTGTTCTTCCCGATGCGCGCGGACTCACGACAGAGCAGATGGTTTCCATCACGCGCGAGTTCAACTACTCGGAGACGATCTTTGTCCTTCCGCCTGACGATCCAGCGCACACTCGGCGATTGAGGATCTTTGTTCCGGGCGGCGAGATACCGTTTGCAGGCCATCCAACAGTTGGCGGTGCTTACGTGCTGGGGATAACAGGAGAAATTCCGCTCACCGGCGATGAGACAAGAATCATTTTCGAGGAAGGAGTTGGGCCGGTTCCGGTTCTGATTCGATCACGAAATGGAAAACCGTATTTCACTCAGCTCACGGCCGCAAAAACTCCGGAGAAGAACGATCAGGTTTACGATGCGGCGACGATCGCGCCTCTGGTCTCGTTGAGTGAAGACGACATCGATCTGGGCAGCGGCAAGGCAATCGAAGGGTGGACAGCCGGCCTTCCATATCTGTACGTCCCGCTCAAGAATCGCGATGCATTGAAGCGTGCCCGGAGCCGAGCCGATCTAGTGGAAAAGACACTGGCCGGCAAATGGACGCGTGAAATCGTCGTATTCACAACAGACGGTGAGGATTATCGCGCGCGGATGTTCGCACCTCTTGTAGGTGTTACAGAAGATCCTGCAACGGGAAGCGCGGCCGCAGCGTTCGCGGGCTATGTCGCATCACGATTAGCCATGCAGGACGGAATGCATACCTTCACGATTCATCAGGGTGTCGAGATGGGAAGGCCGAGCAGGCTCGATGTCGAAATCGACTTTTCGGCCGGCGCGATATCCGCTGTGAGAGTCGGCGGCGCCTCGGTTCTCGTTATGTCCGGGACACTTTACGTTCCTTGAGAAGCGCATTTTTCAAAACGGAAAAGGCCAGACCTCTGTTGACAGATTTGAGATGAGAAGATCTCAGATGGCGCATTTCATCTGACATCTGCAAATCTCAAATCTGTCAACAGAGGTCTGGCCTTTCCTGTTCTAAGCTCTGTGCGTATCTGTGAGCAGCACCACAACCAGCACAAAGACTCCAAATCCAACAAAGAAATAACAGGCAGGCTTAACGTCGCTGAAGCCCAGCCAGAATGGCGAGAAGATCAGCGCGAGGCCAAGCACGGCGTCGATCACCAGATGCACCCTGAGCGTGATCAGCTTCACAAACCATGTGAACACCGAGTAGACGAGCACCACGCCCGCGAGAGTCGATGTGATCTCCGCAGGCTGACCCTTGAAGTGAAACAGCGGTCCCGCTGCGAAAAGCAGCAGGACCGCGGCGAAATCGAGAGCTCGATGAACTGCCGGTGAAACAGGCTTCGCCATTATTGCAGATTGTACCTCAGCTTCATGTACACATACCGGCCATTGAACCCGAACGTGTTCACGGTGTTCGGATACTGGAAGATTCCGCTGTTGCTGTTGCCGGGGATCTGCCGGTCCGGATAGACATCGAAGAGGTTGTTCGACCCGACGGAAACCTGAAGCTGCCGCATCACTCTGTATGAAAGACTCAGGTCAGTGATCCACTTCGCCCCGAACGTCTGGTCGAGTGTGTCGGTCGATGCGCTGCCGTGGTTGGTGACTTCGCCATATCTCTGCACGTGCAGCATGGAGGAGAAGCGTTTCAGCGCGTGGTCGAGCGTAAGGCTGACTGTTTCGTGAGGCTGGCCAACCTCGATTCTCGCCTGCTCGATTCTGTCGAACAGCACAGCCTGCTGCGTTGCGAGTGGAGCAGGCGTCTGGGAGATGCGAGTGATGTTCGTTTTCGTATGATTGTACCCGCCGGTGAATCTCAGAACGCCAGCCTGCATCAGATCCCACGCAAACCGGCCGACCACGTCGATGCCGGCGGTTTTTGTGTCGATCGCGTTCGTAAAGAAG
>DASROK010000401.1:0-4478 GCA_035646915.1 Gemmatimonadaceae bacterium | reverse complement strand
TATGTGGAGCTCGCATACGCGAAGCAGAACAAGCTTCCATATGCGTCGATCAGGAACGCTGCCGGAAATTTTGTTGCTCCTTCTCCTGAAGGAATGACAGCCGCAGCCGCTGGGGTGGCCGACAAGCTTCCTGCAAACACAGACTACCGTCTGTCGATCGTCAATGCCGCGGGCGCAAATGCATATCCCATTTCGTCATTCACCTGGATCCTCGTCTATAAGCAGCAGACGGATTCAGCAAAAGCCCGCAAGCTCAGGGACTTCATGAAGTGGGCTTTGACTGAAGGTGAGAAGCAGGCATCAGCTCTCGATTACGCACCTCTTCCCGAATCAATGGGCAGCCGCCTGGTTGCGCGGCTCGATTCGCTAAAGGCTGGCACAACGCAGTGATTCATACATCGGCGCGCGGTGACCGGGTATTTCAAATCCTGATCACCGCGTTTGCTGTTTCTATACCGCTGCTTCTCCTCATTATCGCGATATCAATCGGGATCGCTGCATGGCCCGCGCTGTCGCAGTCGGGTTTGTCGTTCCTCACCGGAAGCAAATGGGACGTCGCCGCCGGTGAGTTCGGGGCAGCACCCGCGATCTATGGAACGATCGTGTCGTCAGCGCTCGCGCTTGTCATCGCGACCCCGCTTGCGCTTGGCGTGTCGATTTTCCTTTCGGAGATAGCCCCGAAGTGGCTCAGGCAGCCTGTTGGATTTCTGGTCGATCTTCTCGCTGCCATTCCGAGCGTCGTGTACGGACTTTGGGGAATCTTCGTCCTGATCCCGCTGCTGCGCGATCCAGTTGCTCCGCTCCTCAAGGACACTCTGCATCTGGGCAGCACGCCGTTGTTCAGCGGGCCGAACTACGGCTACAGCATGCTTGCCGCCGGAATCATTCTGGCAATCATGATCCTGCCCTTCATATCGGCAGTGACACGTGAGGTTCTGCTGGCGGTTCCAAGATCGCAACGTGAAGCGGCTCTCGCGCTCGGCGCAACGCGCTGGGAAATGATTCGCGATTCGGTCATTCCATACGCACGATCGGGAATAATCGGCGGCATCATCCTCGGGCTCGGCCGCGCACTCGGCGAAACAATGGCGGTCACAATGCTTATCGGAAATCGCGCCGAGATTTCCGCGTCGCTGTTTGCTCCGGGTTATACGATGGCATCGCTGATCGCCAACGAATTCACTGAAGCGACCAGCGATGCGCACCTGTCCGCGCTGATGGCGGTTGGGGCAGTTCTGTTTGTTGTGACGCTGATTGTGAACGCTCTTGCCCGCTGGCTCGTATGGCGCGTGACCAGAGGCAATCGATGACGCGCCGCACGCGTCATGCAAAGAGCTCGCTGATGCTCGGCCTCACTTATGTGGCCGCGATCATCGCAACTCTTCCGTTGCTCCTGATCATTCTGCATCTGATCAGACAGGGCGCGGCCAACATACGCCCGGATTTCTTTACAGAGATGCCCAGGCCGGTTGGCGAGCCCGGCGGCGGAATGGCGAACGCAATTGTTGGAACCCTGATACTCATCGGCACTGCGTCTGCGTTTGGTTTGCCAATCGGGATCGGAGCAGGTCTTTATCTGGCTGATCAGCGCGGAAGCCCGCTTGCGACAGTGGTTCGATTTCTGTCCGATGTTCTCAACGGGCTTCCGTCGATTGTCCTCGGAATTTTTGCGTGGGAATTTCTCGTCCGGCCGTTCGGCGGATTCTCGGCACTCGCCGGGGGAATTGCGCTTGGCGCAATGATGATCCCGCTCGTGACGCGCACGACTGAAGAAATGATCCGGCTTGTTCCCGTTTCGCTGCGCGAAGCTGCGCTCGCTCTTGGCTACACGCGATGGAGAACTTCGGTTTCAATCGTTTTGAGAACCGCACTTCCGGGAATCGTCACCGGCGCACTGGTAGCAATCGCAAGAATTGCCGGTGAGACCGCTCCCTTACTGTTCACTGCTCTCGGCAACCAGTTCTGGTCGACGTCGCTCCGTGAGCCAATCGCAGCGCTTCCGCTGCAGATATTCGCATATGCGATCAGTCCTTACGAAACGGCGCACGCACAAGCCTGGGCAGGCGCGCTTGTTCTCATTGCCATTGTCCTCGTCATCAGTCTCATCGCCCGCTATGCAACACGAGGTCGGTATGCCGGTGGCGGAGACTGAGCCGCTCCTCAGAGCCCGCCGGCTCAGTGCATGGTTCGGGGGCAATCGCGTGCTCAGGAACGTGACGCTCGATTTTCCGAACAGGTCGGTTACAGCGGTGATCGGTCCGTCGGGTTGTGGCAAGTCCACCATGCTGCGTTGCCTCAACCGCATGCACGAGACGGTTCCCGGAGCAACCGTCGAGGGCGATGTGCTGCTCGCGGGGGCGAGCATTTACAAGGGCGGCATGAATGCGATTGCCGTGCGGCGTCACATCGGGATGGTGTTTCAAAGACCCACGCCATTTCCGACAATGTCCGTTCGCGACAACGTCGCAGCAGGACTTCGCATCAGGATCGGCTCGAGTCCGCCAAGGAAGGAAACCGACGATATCGTGCAGGTTGCGCTCGAGCGCGCGGGGTTGTGGGACGAAGTAAAAGACCGCCTTCGCGACAGCGCTACGGGACTCTCTGGCGGACAGCAGCAGCGTTTGTGCATCGCACGCGCGCTGGCGACAAAACCCGGCGTCATCCTGCTCGATGAGCCGACCGCGTCGCTCGATCCCTTGAGCACGCAGACCATCGAAGAGCTTGTGCATGAGCTGAAACAGACTATCGCAGTGGTGATCGTCACTCACAACATGCAGCAGGCTGCACGCGTTTCGGACAGAACTGCCTTCATGCTCGCTGGTGAAATGATCGAGGTTGCGCCAACATCGACGCTGTTCACGAATCCGCGTGACGCACGTACTGAAGATTATGTGACTGGCAGGTTCGGATGAACGGCGCTGCGGTTGAAGCAAAAAAGTTTTCGTTCTGGTACGCCGGGAAACAGGCGCTTTACGACATCGACCTCACCATTCCCGACAAGCAGATCACAGCTCTCATCGGACCGTCAGGCTGCGGCAAGTCCACTTTCCTTCGGTCGATCAATCGAATGAATGAGACAATTCCCGGCGTGAAACACGACGGCGATATGGTGCTCCATGGCCAAGACATCTACGAGCGCGGAATGGACGTCGAAGATCTGCGGACTCGCGTGGGGATGGTTTTTCAGAGATCGAATCCATTTCCGAAGTCGGTCTATCAGAATGTGGCGTACGGTCCGCGCATCAATCGCGCCCTTCCGCGCAGGCAGCTGGATGAGCTCGTGGAGAAATCACTGAGGCGGGCTGCTCTCTGGGACGAGGTGAAGGACCGGCTTGGCTCGAACGCAACCGGGCTCTCAGGTGGACAACAGCAGCGTCTCTGCATTGCCCGCGCACTCGCGAACGATCCGGAGATTCTCCTCCTGGACGAGCCCGCGAGCGCTCTCGATCCAATCGCAACGCAGAAGATCGAAGACCTTCTGTTCGACCTCAAAGGGCAGCTCACAGTTGTCATTGTCACACACAACCTGCAGCAGGCCGCAAGGATTTCAGATATGACAGCATTCTTTTATCTGGGGAAACTCGTCGAGATGGACATCACCAACAATATTTTCACAAGACCGCGCGAAGAGCGTACTGAAGCGTACGTCACCGGGAGGTTCGGATGAGCGTATCGGATGCGGGCTCGGGCATCAGACATTTCCACGAACAGCTGGCCGAGCTGAGACGAAAGCTTCTCGAGATGTCGGAGCATGCGGAGAAGCTCGTAGATCAGTCGATCTCCTCTCTACTCGATCGCGATCGCGCCCTCGCCGAGTCGGTGATCGCCGGCGACAAGGTGCTGAATTCGCTCGAGATCGAAATCGAGCAGCACGCAATCTCACTCCTTGCGCTGCAGCAGCCGATGGCTCGCGACCTGAGATCCATCGTTGGCACGATCAAGGTCTCTGGAGACCTCGAGCGCGTGGGCGATCACGCTGTCAACATCGCGGAGTCAGCGCTGCGTCTTGCCGAGGAAGTGGAAGCAATCACTCCCACTCCCGAGCTCGAGGACATGGCGCGCCGCTCGCGGGCGATGCTTCGCGATGCTTTAAAGGCTTTCACCAACTCTGACGGATCGCTCGGGCGCGAGGTGTGCAAGGCTGACGATGCCGTCGATGCGTTGCATAATTCAGTGTTTCGCATTCTTCTCACTCACATGATGGAGGATGCGCGCACCATCACTCCATCACTCGAGTTGCTGCTGGTGAGCCGCAACCTCGAGCGCGTGGCAGATCTTGCGACTAATATCGGAGAAGATGCCGTCTATCTCGCAGAAGGAAAGCAGATCAAGCACCATTTCGAGGACTGACTTCCGTTGACGCTCGCCGACGGCGACGTCCGCATCTCCGCCATCGACATAGGAAGCAATTCCATTCGGCAGATCATCGCCGACGTCTCGACAACGGGCGCAATTCGCGTGGTCGACGAAATGAAAGC
>DASROK010000400.1:0-2229 GCA_035646915.1 Gemmatimonadaceae bacterium | reverse complement strand
GTCGGCGGAAAACCTCCTGCTCCCGCAGCCCCGGTTGATTCACCGAAAGTGGTATCGAAAACACAGCTTTCCGGATCGTTGCGTGCCGATGGTGTTGCAACTGGCAACATTCACGACTTTGGTGCAACCGGCACAGCGAGTGGCGACAGCGTTGTCGCGCTTGGCAACACGGTAGAGCATTTCGACGCCAATTACACGTGGACGAATGCCCTGACTCCGCAGTCGCGCGTAATCATCAACGCGAATGCAAGGAAGCTGACTGCGGCCGGTTTTGATCTCGATAGCGTCGGACTCAAGGTCAACTATCAGAAGCCGCTTGGCAAATTCGAGCTCGTCGTTCATCAGGATACGAAGAACACGTACGCGGCGAATGCTGATTACACCCTGAACAAGGATCGGAATGAGCTGCAGCTGAACAATCTGCGATTGCAGTTCGACACGACGGTGTGGGCGAGCATGCATCCGTCGGCGATTCATTGGGGCCCCGCGGGAATCGAGGTCACTCAGCTCGAGCTGCGTAACCAGCACAACGGCCGGCTCTATGTGAACGGTCTCATTCCAAAGAATGGCGGGGCGAATCTCGATATTGCCGTCGACAACTTCAACGTTGCCGACTTGATCACGCTGACGCAGAGCGACATTAGCGCCAGCGGGCTCGTGTCGTTCGACATGCACGTCACCGGAACAGCAGAGAGCCCGACGTTCAGCGGTGCATTTGGAACCCAGAACTTCATTTACAACGGAACGGCAGTTCCTGAAGTGCACGGGACGGTGAGCTATGCAAATGAAACGCTCACTGGTCGTGCCGAAGCGATGCGCGCGGGAGGACCGCCGTTGCTGGTCGCGTCGGGATCGGTTCCGATCAACCTCGCGCTCCGTGGAGTAACCGGGCCTCGAATTCCGACAAATCGGCAAATCGATCTGGCAATCAGGGCTGATACGCTGCCGCTCGATCTGATTCCGCAGATCAATCAATACGTCACGAATGTGAAGGGTCGCGCATTCTCGAATTTCAAGATTGGTGGGACGCTGAGTAAGCCCGAGATCACCGGTCAGTTGTCGTTGGCCAATGCGGAAGCGCGAGTGGTTCCCGTAGGCGTGAATTTGAAGCGCATCAACGCTTCGATCCGAATGCTTCGTGATACCGTGGTGGTCGATTCGCTGGTTGCTTATAGCGGTGGGGTAATAGATCTGCGAGGCGGAATCGCAATCGGCACGCTGCGCAATCCGGCCTTCGACCTGAAGCTGCACGTCAACAACGCGCTCGTTCTGAACAACGACAAAGGGAACCTCAAAGCCAGCGCTGATCTCGCGATGACCGGCCCATTCAATCAGCCGTACGTCAGCGGCGGTTTGAGAATCCTCGATGGCGTGATCTACATCCCGGAATCGGACGGGAAGAAGATTATTGCCGACAAGGATCCGGCGTTATTCAATGTTCTCGACACGGCGATTACTGGAAACAAGGAAATCTTCCCCGCCCAGTCGCCGTTGCTTGCGAACCTTCGCGCTGATGTGAACCTTCGCGTCGATCGTGATGTGTTCGTTCGATCGCGCGACGCAAATGTGGAGCTCTACAGCGATGGGGATCTCGCGATCCATGTGAACCGCGCGAAGCAGGCGCTCGTGTTCGATGGAATTCTGCTCACGGAGAGAGGCGAGTACCGGTTTCTCACGAAGCGGTTCGAGATCAAGCGGGGATCGGCGACGTTCGTGAACATCGATGAGCTCAATCCGACGCTTCAGGTCACGGGCTCGTACGATGTGCGCCTGCCATCGCGCGAGGCGATCAACATCCGGATTCTGATCGGCGGTACGTTGTTGAATCCGCGCATTTCCCTCGAGAGTGACGCACAGCCGCCAATTCCGCAGAGTGATCTCTTGAGCTATCTCGCTTTCGGGCGCTCATCGTCGTCGCTGCTGCAGCTCGAGGCTGCGGGTGTTGGAAGCAGCAACAATCTGATCGGTGCTGGTGCAGCGCTCGCAACGCAGCAGCTTGCCGGTGTGGCATTGGGCGTTGTTGCAGATCAAGCCGCGGGTGAAGCCGCGCGATCCATCGGCGCGGACGTGTTCAACATCACGCCGGCTGACGTTCAGACGGACGTTGGTGGATTCCTCCGCGGTACCGAGATCGAGTTTGGGAAGTACATCAAGTCGCACACATTCGTCGGGATACAGGTGCGTCCTGATCCCGAGGCGTTGAAGCGCCCGGGTCTGTACCTGCAGCAC
>DASROK010000399.1:0-6342 GCA_035646915.1 Gemmatimonadaceae bacterium | reverse complement strand
AGAACTACCGTACCTGCGGAGAACGCACGCGCAATGCTGTCAGGAGGAACGCTCGAACCGCGATAAGGCTGCATACCGCTCTGCGAGACAACGTTGAGCGCATTCACCTCGCTCAATCGGGCGATCAGGTTTTCCGTTAGTCCATCGGCGATGTAGCCGAGCTCGCCTGTCGGACTGTTGTCCTGGAAATACGTGACAGCGATCTTGCTCGCGTCGGGGCCGCCCGCCGACGCCGCTGATGCGTTCGATCCTTTGCCAATGAACCACCAGCTTCCGCCTGCAATTGCAAGCAGCGCGACGGCCGCCCCGCCAATGATTGCAGGCTTCTTGTACCACGGCTTTGAAGGTGGAAGCGCACGGACGCCGCGTGTGGTTGTTCCACGCATCGTACGCGTTCCTGTAAGCGCCCGCCGCGTGGTTGTGTGATAATCGATCACACATTCCTGAAGCTCCTGCGCAAATTCGTCGACGGTTGCGAAACGATCCGCGGGAGATTTCTGCAGCGCCTTCTGCACCACATCCTCGACTTCATCGGGAACTGTATTTCGCACGATCTGCATCGACGGCACTTCCGACATCGAATGGCGCGCCATGATCGCCTGCGCATTCGGCCCCGTGAACGGAGGCTCGCCAGTGAGCATCTCATACAGCACACACGCCAGGCTGTACATGTCACTGCGCCCATCGATGTCCTTCTCGGCGAACGCCTGCTCGGGACTCATGTACGTCGGAGTTCCGAGTGACATTCCTGTTTTCGTAAGCGCGCCGCCTCCGTCGGCCATCACCGCACGGGCAATTCCAAAATCCGCAACGATCGCGTGATTATCCTCGAGAAGGATGTTCTCGGGCTTGATGTCGCGATGAACAATTCCCTTTCGATGTGCGTAGCCAAGCGCGCTTGCGACCTCGGCAGTGATTTTCAGTGCCTGGTCGATTGGCATCTGCTTTTCGCGGTCGATTCGTCCGCGCAGTGATTCGCCCTCGATAAAGGGCATCACATAGAACAGCATCCCGTTCGCTTCACCCGAATCGTAAAGCGTCAGGATGTGCGGATGCGTGAGACTCGTCGCGATCGCAATCTCGCGGCGGAATCGCTCCGCACCTACGGCCGCGCCGAGGTCTTCGTGCAGCACCTTGATGGCTACACGACGCTCGTGTTTCAGGTCGCGCGCGAGGAAGACGGTCGCCATACCGCCCTGTCCCAGCTCGCGCTCTACATCATAAGTATCACTGAGAGCAGCCTTCAGCTTTTCGAGCAGCTCATTCAAAATCGAGTATCCATTTGGCGGCCGTGCCAAAGGATACAATAGAGCGCTAGCGCTCGCCAGCAGTTATGACACACAAAAGCGCAAAATGCTGAATGCTGAATGCTGACGCGTAGTTGGTCAGTATTCAGAATTCAGCATTGGCTTCTCCTACCACCCCGGCGCCAGCTGAAAACCAAGAACCCAGCTTTTGTCGGGACGCTGGAAGGGATGTGCGTAAAAAACTTCCAGAACGGCATAGCCCAGGAGGTTTGCGCGCGCACTCACTCCTGCGCTCATGACAGGGATTCGTTCCGACGAATGAGTCGCGAATGTGAACGAAGGAGTGTCACCGTTGGCCCATGCGACACCGGCATCTACAAATGGCGCTATGTCGATTGGGAAAAGAGGACTGCGCAGCAGTCCAAGCTGGTCATTCCCGAGCAATGGAATCCGGAGCTCCGCGCTGGCGACAGCAATGCGCGATCCTACAAGGCGATCAAACTCCGGGCACGAGTTCGAATTGACCGGGTTGATCGAGCATTCCGAAGCGTCGAACGAGTTAGCCGAGTATCCTCGCACAAGCGAAGGATCTCCCAGGAAAACTGGCGAAAGCCGGTTGCTTTCGGCATCAGCGCCATACCTTCCGAAGTGCAGCCCGCGCACCGCAAGAGTCACCGGCCGCGCAAAGAAATATTTCCGGACATCAGCAAGTGCAGTCTCGAACCGCAGGGATCCAATCGTCGGCGAAACCTCGAATCGATAGCGATACCCATTGATCGGACCGGTAAATCCAAAGAATGAATTGTCTCCGACAAAAGCGGCCGTTGCCGATGCGTAGTTGATCGACGGAGCAGACGTCGTGTCGAACTTCTGGCTGTCGAGCACTTCATTGCCGGAAATGAGGAACTGCTCGACCTCTGTATTGAACCCGAGATGAGTTACACCAAGATTGAGCTCAGCCCGCTTTGTCACTGAGAAGGGGTACTGCGTGATGAGCGTTGCCTCATCGACGTAAAGCCGCTGTATGTATTGCGACACCACGTCGAGATTCGGATCGTCCTTGAAAGGCTCTACTCCAACGAAACCACTGGCATAGGGCGTGTGACGCGCGTCGATCGCCCACACAAAGCGATGCCCCACGTTCATGTACGTGGCGCCGCCGCCAAAATCTTTATACGTACCGTTGGCGTTTACCGAGATCGCGAGATTCCTGTTGCCAAGGATGTCGGTAAAGAAGAACGCAGTTGCGCCCCCAACGACTGTTCCCTGCGGCGACGTGCCGACGCCGATTGACGGCGAGCCAAGAGCTGCAAGAGCAAGAGATGGTTTGTACGGCGACACCTTGTACACCGCATCCGCGGGAAGTCCGGTCATTGGGTCAGCCAGATACTGCGCGACGGTCGAGCTTTTGAACGCCTCTGCAGGCGGCAGAAAACCATTCGCCGCATACGATGCCGTCTGCACTGCAGTTCCCTGGGCTTCATTCGAGGCAAGGCCGTAAATACCATAGCCCTGTTTCTCGAATACCGAGAACGCAATCCGTCCGTCGAGCGGTGAAATGGAAAACGCCGGGGCGAGATTCGTGATTCCGCTCACGCCGGTCGCGACGTTGGTAACCTGGGCGAGCGCGCCCGAGGCGATCGTCATCCGGTAGATGTTGCTTATGCCGGATCTGTCGGAGATGAAGTAGATGTCGTTGCCGTCGTGCGAAAACTGAGGATTGATTGCTTTCCCTTCCTGGAACCCCTGGAGAAGCCGGATCGATCCGCTGGCGACATCGATCAAACCAATGCGCAGCGCCCCATGTGTCAGTCGCGTGAAATCAGTCTCGTCACCGCGATCTGTGGTGAACGCCAGCGTCCTCCCATCGGGAGACCATGCCGGCTGGATGTCAGCGTAGCGGTCATTCGTAAGTCTGTTCGCACTGTGCGCATTGATGTCATACACGAACAGATCGCTTACTCCGCCAACCTGTCCCGAGAACGCAATCTTTCCACCATCCGGTGACCACGCAGGATTTTGAATTGAGCCCACGCCTGGAACGGCGATCTGGCGTTCGACGTTGTGAGTCGCGACATCGAGTATCGCTATCTCCTGATCGCCTTTGGCATATACGATGAACGCGAACTTCTTTCCATCAGGAGACCACGTTCCGGCTGAGCTCAGGAAGCTCAGCGCGTCGAACTCCGTCGACGTGCTCGCGTTCGCGAGCTTCTTCACTGATTTGCCAGTCGTTGCGTCAGCGAGATAAAGATCGTAACCGAACAGGTCGCGAGCCGCGAAGAATGCGATGTAGCGGCCGTCGGGACTGATGGACGGAGAAAGATTGGTGTCACCATCACGCTTCGCAGGCAGCAGCGGCTGCCCGGGCGGAGTGTTTCCAAGCGACGATATCGTGGAGCTGTACGCAGCCTTTGTCGCCGCAATCCACTCTTTCGACAGAGAGTCGGAAGAAATTCCAAGCGTTCGCTTTATGCCCTGCTCGAACCCGAATTTCGCTGCGGCCTTGTAAGTATCGGCAACCGCGCGATCACCCCATTTTCCGCCAACGTACGCCCACAGTGCTTCTCCGTATCGATACGGAAAGAAACGCTGGTCACTGGTGAGCTGTTTGATTGAAGGCAGCTTGTTTCGCTTCACCGCATCGCGCATCCACATCGCCGTGTGCGGATCGTCACGTCCAAGCGATAAATACTCCGCAATTCCCTCCACTACCCACAGCGGAAGAGAATTGATTCCGCCGCCTCTTGCGCCTGGCTGCTTTGCGTCATTCTCCAGATCATACTGAAACACGTGCACCATCTCGTGACCCAGAACGTGGTCGTTGTCACGATAGACACCGGTGAGCGGCATGATCAGCCGGTCGCGCAGCGATTCTGTGACACCACCTGTGCCTTCCGTCAGCTGACCAGTGACAGCGTTGGTCTGCTGAAAGTCAGGCTGATTCGCGTAAAGCAGAATCGGCTTTCTTTTCTTGAGCTGGCGCGAGAACAACCCGCTGAGCCTTGTCTCCCATCGCTCGGCCATTCGGGACATATCGCGCGCAGCTTCTTCCTCTTCGGGATAGAAATGCAGCCTGAAGTGCGGCGTCTCGAGAATGTGGAAATCGAAGTTGTCGTACTGGACTTTGTTTCTGCCGAAGTACTGTGCGCTCGACACGGAAGGAATCACGATCGACGACGCACCGACCAGCACGGCTGCCAACGCCTGAAGTTTTTGTCTCATTGTTGTCCGCGCAGTAAAAAGGACCCGTCACTCACGTCGTGACGAGTCCCTGTTTTGCACGAACTATTCCGGTAACCGCAATTAGTCCTTGCCGCTCTCCTTTGCCATCCGGAGAGTCATCGCTGCAACGTGCTCAGGCGCTGCAGGCCGCGGGTGCGGCGGGGCCTTTGGCCGTGGCATATCCGGCTTTCGCCGTCCGCCGCCGCGAAGATCCCTCACTCGTGACGGAGCAGATCTCACCCACGCCACAGCGTCCTCCAGCAGCGTCGACATCACCGGCACCACGAAAAGCGTGAGCAGCGTCGAGGTTATGAGACCGCCAATTACCGCACGGGCCATCGGCGCGCGCTGCTCCGAGCCCTCGCCGAGTGCAAACGCAAGCGGCAGCATTCCGAAAATCATCGCAACGGTGGTCATGATGATCGGACGCAGACGTATCCGTCCTGACTGAAGGAGGGCATCATGACGATTCGCGCCTTTTGCTCTCTGCTGATTGGCCATGTCGAGCAGGAGAATTCCGTTCTTCGTCACAAGACCCATCAGCATGATGATTCCAATCATCGTCATCACGTTGATGTTTCCCTTGGTGACAAGCAATGCGAGCGCGACACCAATGAACGAGAGCGGGAGCGCAAGCATGATCGCAGCGGGCTGGAAGAACGATCCGAACAGTGATGCGAGAATGAGATAGATGAAAACCACAGCGAGGCCGAGCGCAGCAAGCACGTAACCCTTTGTCTCGTTCAGGTTCTGCACGTCTCCGCCGAATACAGTGTGATATCCGATCGGAAGTCCGAGCGAATCAATTCCCTGTTTCACCGCATCGGCAACTGCTCCCATCGAGAATCCCGGGAGAACACCGGCTGATATTGACACCTGCCTCTCGAGACTTCGCCGATCGATCTGTTGCGGTGCAAGACTCTGCTCGACATTAGCGACCTGGCTCAAGGCGACAACCGCGGGCTGGCCAGTCTGATCGACTGCACCTGTGGGAATCATCAAGTCGGCTATGTCGGCTGCATTCTTTCTCAGCGAATCCGGATAGACCACAACCACGTCATGGGAAAACCCTAGTTCGTCTTCCCATTTGGTCGCGCGCTGGCCTGTGAACAGCGGCTGCAATGTCGTCGCGATGGTGTTGATCCCGAGTCCTGCAGCCCATGCCTGCTGCCTGTCGACATTTACGTCGAGCTGCGGAATCTGCCCCTCGTCGCTCGAGTTCGGCTCCGCAACTCCAGGCGTCGACCTGATCTTCTCGAGAACCTGTGCAGCCGCGACCTTGAGACGACTTTCCTCCGGTCCCTGCACGTTGACGATGATCGGTTGCCTGAATCCACCGAAGATCGAGCTGGATCCCGTGATCGCAGGTCTTACTCCGGGCATTTTTCTCAACTCGCCACGCAGCTCATTCTGGATCGCGAACAGATCGCGCTTACGCTCGTGTCGCGGCTTGAGCTTCACATAGATGCCGCCGCTGTTGGGAGTTCCTCGGAAGCCGCCACCGATGGTCGTGTAAGTGAAGTCGACTTCGGGAAGCTTTCTCAGAAAATGACTGACTTCCTGAGCCTTCCCAACGGTGTACTCGAGACTCGAGCCTGGAGGAGTTCGCAGCTGAACGTTGAACTCTCCGGTGTCGACATCCGGCAGCCACGTGAAGCCAAGCAGTGGATAGATCAAACCTGCGACGACAATCGATGCCAGCGCACCGCTCATCACAATGAGCCTGTGATTCAAAGCCCAGTGAAGCTTGGAAGGATATTTGTCGGCAGTCTTCTCGAACCACCGATCAAACGCAAGGCCCACTCGGCGAATCGGATTCATTTTGCCGACAGGTTTTCCATCGGGGCCGACCTCGTGATCAGGGTCGGGC
>DASROK010000398.1:0-6926 GCA_035646915.1 Gemmatimonadaceae bacterium | reverse complement strand
GACATTCCCGAATCGATGCGCAGCATGGTCGAGCGGAAAGTCGGGCAGCTCGACGTCACTGACAGAAATCTTCTCGCGGCCGCATCGGTTCAGGGTTACAGCTTCGATTCAGCGATCGTTGCGAAAGCAATGAAGGCCGATCATGCCGATGTAGAAGACCGGCTGGAGAACCTCGATCGCATTTATGGATTTGTGCGCCGCGCCGGCGAGCGCGAATTCCCGAATGGCGAAATCTCGGGACGCTACCGATTCGTTCACGTTCTCTATCAGAACGCGCTTTACGCGTCGCTTTCTGTCTCGCGTCGAGTCGCGCTCAGCAAAGCCGTTGGCGAAGGTCTTCTCGAGCTTCACCAGGGCACTCCTGGAACTGCAGCCGCTGAGCTTGGATTTCTTTTCGAGACTGCGCGCGAGTTCGAGCGGGCTGCCGGATATTTCGCGCTCGCTGCCGAGTCGTCGCTGAGCGTGTTTGCATTCGATGAAGCGAGCCGGCTTGCGCACCGCGGGCTTGCAATCATCGCGCGCCAGCCGCCATCGCCTCAGATGCTCGGCCTTGAGCTCTCGCTCCAGCTCATACTCGGTTCAGCAGCCGCGGTGCTCGGCGGATATGCAGCGGCGGATGCGCGCGCGGCAATGGATCGAGCACGTGTTCTCGCCGAACAGCTTGGAACTGCGCCACAACTTTCCCCTGCGCTATGGGGATTGCACGCCTACAACCTGGTTCGCGGTGAGATCACGAAGGCTCTCGAGATTGCCGAGCGCGCCCTGGCGATTGCGAATGAGCACAAGGGTGAGATGGCGCTGATGACTGCGCACACCGACATGGGGATTACACTGCGGTTCATCGGGAGATTCGACGAAGCAATCGAACATTTCGAGAAGGCCGAGGCGATATACGATCCGGCGAAGCAGCTGGAGTATCTCGCGCAGTACCACATGGACCCCGGTGTGTTCTGTCTCTCGGAGATGACGCGTACGCTTTGGTGCGCAGGCTACATCGACCGCGCGCTGGCAACCATCGACAAGGCAATAGCACTCGCACGTTCCAGCCCCGATCCGCGCACGGCTGCGTTTGCGTTGTTGATGGGAGCGGTTCTGCATCATCTCATGCACGAGCCGGAGATCACGCTGAAATACGGGAATGAAGGAATAGAAATCTCCGACGAGCATCAGATCATTCAGGAGCGTGCCTGGATCACGACGTCACATGGATGGGGGCTTTCCGCAATCGGCAAGCTTGACGAAGGAATCGGTGAGCTGGAAACGAGTCTCGCGATGCGAAAGCGAATGAACGCTGATCTCGATCTTCCCTACGCACTCATTCAGCTGGCCGAAGCGTACTCGCTTCGCGGTGACATCGATCGCGCACGCACCACGCTGCACGAGGCGATCGAAGTCGGGAACAGAAATTCCGACTTGTGGGCAATCTCCGAAGTCTATCGCTCACTCGGTGATCTGGCCCTTGCTGTCGAGCCTGGCGCAGATCGCTCGAGCTTATCGGATCTTGATCATCAGGAGGAGCAGAGCGTTCGCGAGAACGCTGCCGAGGGTTTCTACCGCCGTGCAATCGAGATTGCTCGCGAGCAGGGTGCAAAATCCTTCGAGCTGCGTTCCTCAGTCAGCCTCGGCAAGCTGATGGAGCGTGATGGACGAACGGCTGAAGCAATCGAGATGATAAAGCCGCTTCGTGAAGCCGTTCAATGTCAGCGTCCAACTCCGGATTCGATCGACGCCGACATGCTGCTCGACCGCTTACGCGCTGTGTCGCAAAGCGAGGCCCAGGCCCGTTAGCGACAAGAGCACTGCAATTAGCGAGAGGTAGATAGAGAGTCGCCCGCCACTGGCATCGGCAGAAGCTCCAATGGTGGTGGATGACGCAGGATGCTCGCTGCCTGCGGGGCCCGTCCATTCGACGCGCTCGCCACTGGCGTATGTCTGGTACGCGGGCCACACGAGCTGTGCGTCATCCTTCGGATTCACTGCAACGAAGGGAAACTCCACAAATCGCTCCGCTGGGAGATTGCCCGTCCACACGGCGCCGATGACCGCGTTCGCTGAATCCCGGATTTCTTCGAGCTGCCAGCCCGGAACATCGCCAAACGAAACAACGCGAAGCCCGGACGGAAACCTGATCTCTACGCGATTGGTGGCGACGTCCTTCTCGTTCGGAACACGCAGGACGTACTTCTCATATGCGCCGTGCGTGCTTCGCTTCGGGAAAACCACTGCGTGCGCAGAAGCTGTCGACGGGGCCAGAAGCATTACAGCGAAAAGGCAGAAGATTCTGTTCATTGAATGTGAGGAGTTGGAACGTACGCGAGAAATCCGCCGAGCATGACTACCACGATCATCAGCGCGATTTCTCTTCGGACTGATTTTCTCAGCTTGAGGGTATCGTTGAGCCCGGGAAGAACTTTGAAGCGATGATATGCGCCGAACGCTGCCAGTGCGGCCAGTCCACCGGCTTTCCCAATCAAGGTCACGCCATACGCTGATTCAAACAGATCGCGCCACGCCGGCAGAAAAAGAAATGCCTGCACAATGCCGGTAATTCCTACGACGATGATGGAAACCAATGCAACGCTGGACACGGTGGCTGCGGATCTTTCGATGTTCTCCTCCGCAACGTCGGACGTAGCAAGCAGCAGCAGTCCGCCGAGCCAGAACGCGACGCCGACCAGATGCAATGATTTCATCGGAATCGCGATAAAAGGATCGATTGCGGCGGAGTGGCCGATCGCTCCGCCGGCAATTACCGCGGCAAGCGCCAGTGCAAATGCGAGCCGAAGCTGTCTTGCAAGAAGAATCGCCCACGCGCTGAGCGCGGTGAACAACAATCGCAGAAGCTCGTTGAGCCCGACTTCGCGTGAGAGTGCTGCCTCGAGAATCGAAGCATCGAGTTTGTTCTGTGGCGAAACGTGAATGAGCCACACTGTGAGATGAACGAGCAGCAGGCCAGTCGCAACGACGCTGAGCCAGCCGCAGATCCTTGTCTGGGCTTTCGACGATGGCGAGCCGTATGCGAGGAAGCCGAGCATCCCGCATAGCGAAAGCAAAGCGGAAAGGGAGAGTCCGCGAAGAATCGCTGGCACCAGCGCGGCTCCGGCGAGCATTGGCTCCTTGTCGGACATCGCCATCTGCCCATCGCTGTGGGCAACCGGAGCGATTGCGGGAATGCTGTCGACACTTCCCACCGTGAATACGATCGTCCCTGAGACGGGGTGACCATCCGCCGAGATGATGTGCCACGTTGCCTGATACGCGCCATCAGCCAGGCTCGGCAGCTGCGCGATGATCGCGCGCACCTCGTGCGGATCTCCGGAAATCGCGATCGGCATTTGATGGCCATTGATGAGGCCGAGCATCACGTGACTCAGGCCCGAGACCAATGGCTCGCTGAAGAGAAGCCGCAGCTCTCCCGGCGATGACGCAAGGTGACTTCCATTCGCCGGATTGCTCGACAGGAGTGATGCGTGGGCACTCGCTTTCGAGAACGGTGCAGCCGCGAGAGCTGTTCCGATTAAAGTCGCAAGCGCCCACCGTCTGGCGCCTGCGGCTTTAATCCTGATCACCGCTGCCAGCGGAATCCTGCATAGAATGAGCGCGCATCAGCGGGCTCGAAATAATTCCCTGCCGCGTTGTCGACCTGCACCGATGCAGAGTAACGGCGATTGGTCAGATTCTGCCCGGCCACGAATGCAGTCAGCCCGCTTGTTTGAGAAGCCCATTCGGCGCGCAGGCTGAGCGTGTTCCACGCTTCGTTTCGCATCGTGTTGCTGCTGTTCACGAAATACGGTCTGGGCACAACCTCGAACGACGGAGCAATCGAGAATCCTGAAGGATGCCAGTACTTGAGCTCGACACTGCCATGGTGACGCGGAGCTCCCGGAATGTCATTGCCGCTGTAGATCGAATCCTCTACGAAAGTGAATCGGGAATACGTGTACGCAAATCGAGCCTCGATGTGATCACGGATGTCACCGTGCAGAAATACTCCGGCGGGAAACTGATACGCCGCCCCCGTCTCCAGTCCTGCATGACGGGTTTGCGGAGAATTCCTGTACGTTGGCACCGTGAATGGAGCATTCGGGAAAGGCTGCACATTCAGGTTGAGGATCTCGTTCTTCAGCTCGACGTCGAATGCAGACACGTCCCACGTGAAGCCGAATCTGCGGCCTCGAGCACCGAGCTCGTATTGCCACGCGCTTTGTCCCTCAAGCTTGATGAATCCTGGGATCGCGAGACTGTTCAGCTCGAGCAGAAGCGGCGGCTCATACGTTCGGCTTACGTTGCCGAAAAGCTGTGACCTCGAGGGAAGTGCATACGTGAATCCGGCACGTGGCGTGACAGGCTTGAAGACGCGCTTGTCGGACTGATCACCGTTCGCGAGAAAGAAATCCTTCGAGCGTCGCGTTGTATTCTCCGCGCGACCGCCCAGAACAGCAGCGAACCTCGGAGTGATGTTGAGCACGTCCTCGAAGTAGAGCGCGGTGGCAGCGACACGGTCCTTCTGATTCTTCGTCAATGCGCCATGCTCGCCTCTCACATTCTGGTACTGGCGATTGTCCATGTTCTCGTTGGCGTACTGGAGGCCGAGAGTGAACCGGTTTGCGAGAGTCGCGATTGGCGCGCTGATCTCGTATCGCGCTTCGATTCCGGCGTCTCTCGAGATCTGCGATATGACCTCGAATATCGGATGATCGATGTCACGATACTGGAGATACGGGCTTACTTCTATTCGCTGCGTCGGCGAAAGCTGCGACCTTATCTGAAGCCCGACATGATGCAGGTCGTAATCCCTTCCCCAGCGATTCGTGACATTGCTGGCGGCCGCGGTGCGCGGAGCATTTTCCAGAGTCTGTCGATTGACCGAGCCCGGCAGCTCCTCCTTCACGTGTCCGAAGAAATAGAAAATCCTGGAATCCAGCCGGGGCGACACGCTGTAACCCGCGTGCAGATTGACCCGGTCGCGCTCTTGTCCCGACCAGTCGCGATAGCCATCGAGTGACGTTCGGGCATAGCTCGCATAGTAGTCGAAGCCGTTTCGCGACTTGCCCGACTCGAGCTGCGCCTTGTAAAAGCCAAAGCTTCCACCCTGGGCAAAAGCGGAGATTGGCGCGGCGGTGTATCCGGTCTTTGTCGTGAGATTGATTGCGCCGCCCAGAGTCGAACCGCCGTAACGAAGCGCGTTCGCGCCTTTGTAGACTTCGATTGCTTCAGTCGTCAGCAGCTCGAGGGACTCGAAATCCGTGAACCCATCGGCGTTTCGATACGGCATTCCATTCACGAGGAGATTGATGCCCCTGGCGTGAAAGTTGTTGCGCAATCCCGAGCCGCGAACGGAAATCCGGCTCTCGTCGGCAGCTCCGAATCGCGACTGCACGTACACGCCCGGCGTAAAGTTGAGCACATCCTTGAGATTCGCCTGCCTGGACGCGCGAATCTGCGCGGGCTCGATCAGCGACACTGAACCCGGCACCAGCGTCATGCGCTTTCTGGTTTCGTCCAGATCTGCTTTGGTTCCGATTACCGTCACTGTAGTCAGGTTCGTGACTGACGAAGAATCGGTTGTTCTCTTTGTTCCTGTTGAATCACGGGCTGGCACCTGAGCAGCAACACTGCCGGCGCTCAGCGCAAATAACAGCGCTGCAACGAGCTTCATTACTCCCTCTTGCTTGTTTGTGCTCACACGCACGCTTCGCGCGGGAGCTGCGATTGATGTTGTCTTGGCCTGCTACGCGGTGATCGGCGCGGGCGGCCCTATCGCAAAGGGAAGGAGAACGTCAGAACGCGTGAGCGGTGTCGAATCCGTTAATGGATTGACCGTCGCCGAAAAAAGAATCGAAGCGTCTGCAATGCGGGCTGAAGCCGAAGGCAGCGCCTGGAACGCACTGCCGGCGCAATCTCCTGGACAGCTGCAGACCGCACCCGATTTGTCGTGCGACTGATGATGTGACTGCGCCGCACTGTAGTGCCCGGCATGTCCCGCATGTCGGGCATGTCCGACACCAACTTTCGCTGAATGTACCGGACAGGAGTGAACAGATTCCGGCTCGACCATCACGAGCAGGAACCACAGGCCGACAAATGCGGCGAGCGGGCGCCTCAGGAAACGAAGCATCACTTACAATCTAGCGCATCCCGAGCCAGGCAATCACGCCGATCGCGACTACCGCAAGAATCATCAGCGCGATCACTGCCTTCTGACCGGATCCAGCCGGAGGTGAAGGATCGGGCTGAAGCATTTCCTTTGTCATAACGTCGCGAATGTCGCGCGCTGTCTCCGGACGCTTCGAAGGATCTTTCGAGAGACACCGCATGATCAGCCGAGTGATGCCCTGAGGGAGATCAGGCGAAAGGTTCGTGATTGGCGGCGGAGTTTCCTCGGTGTGCGCGGCGATTATCTGCTGCGGTGTCGATCTTCCTGCAAATGGATGACGTCCTGCGAGCAGCTCGTACGCGATGACTCCCCACGAGTAGGCATCCGAGCGCGTGTCAGCTTTTTTTCCGCTCGCCTGTTCGGGCGACATGTATCTGAGCGCCCCGCTGCTCGCTGGTGTCGCCCGCGCCGAGGAGCTCGCTCGCTTCAGCGCGGTGAACACTTCCGCAATTCCGAGGTCTGCAACAAGTGCGGAGCCGCCGCTGATGAGAATGCTGTCAGGCGACAGCCCGCCGTGCACCACTCCGTGAAGATGCGCGTGTGTGAGTCCGGCAGAAACATCACGCAGCACGGTCAGCGAATCTCGCATCTCGATGCGGCCGCCACGCGACAGTCGTGCGCTCAAAGTGCGGGCGTCGACATCTGGTGAGATCCAGAAGAACGTGTCACCTGCACTCCCGACGCTGATCATCGGTACCACGTTGGGATGCTGTATCCGCCGGGATTCCAGATCGGCGTCACTTACCGGCACAGCTCCGCCGATTTGCGC
>DASROK010000397.1:0-3885 GCA_035646915.1 Gemmatimonadaceae bacterium | reverse complement strand
GAGGATGAAACGGGCCGCCCGTTTGTGGGTCAGGCAGGGGGACTTCTGACCAAGATCCTGGCTGCGGTGGACCTGACGCGCGAGGAAGTCTTTATCACAAACGTGGTAAAACATCGCCCGCCGGGTAACCGGAATCCCATGCCGAATGAGATCGAGGCATGCAGCCCGTACCTGGTACGGCAACTCGAGCTGATCAAACCGAAAGTAATCGTTGCGTTCGGGACCTTTGCAGCGCAGACTCTTCTGAACACCAAGACTCCGATCGGAAAGCTGCGGGGCGAAGTACATCGCTATCACGGCATTCCGCTCGTAGTCACTTATCACCCCGCTGCGTTGCTGCGCAATCCGTCGTGGAAACGCCCTACTTGGGAAGATGTCAAGCTCGCCCGTAGAATTCTCGATAGTACCGCCGGCACGTGATCCTTATTCCGAGAGAAAACCGCCTTACTCCGAGGATGCGGAGCAGGCGGTTTTGTCGGCAATGCTCATGGACCGCGACGCGGTCGACCGCGTCAATGAGATCGTCGACGACACGATGTTCTTCAGGGAGGGAAACCGCCGCATCTATCGCGCGATGGTCGCCCTTTCCGAGCGCGGCGATGTAATAGATCCGCTCACGCTCAGCGAGGAGCTGTCGCGCCGCAGCGAGCTGCAGCAAAGTGGGGGCAAGGACTACATCGCATTTCTCGTCGACGCTGTTCCGACCGCAGCGAACGTCGAGTATCACGCCCGCATCGTCCGGGAGAAAGCGCTACGCCGGAGACTCATTGAAGTCTCGACCGCGATCGTTTCTGAAGCCTTCGAATCCTCCGCTCCAGCCGGCGAGCTTCTCGATGCGGCGGAGCATCGAATCTTCGAGGTCAATCAGTCACGCGGGAACGAAGGGTTCACGCGCATCAAGGAGCTGCTGTGGCCGACGATGGAGAACATCGAGAAGCTGCAGCGTGGCGGTGAATCGATTACCGGCGTACCCAGTGGATTCAAGGATCTGGACGATCTCACTGCAGGTTTCCAGAAGTCAGACCTTGTAATCGTGGCAGCTCGTCCCTCGATGGGAAAAACAGCGTTCGTGTTGAACATCGCGCAGAATGCCGCACTGGATAAGAACGTGCCTGTTGCATTTTTCTCGCTCGAGATGAGCAAGGAGTCGCTCGTGCAGCGGCTGCTCACTTCGGAAGGGAGAGTTGATGCGCAGCGCCTTCGCAAAGGCAAGCTTCACGACGACGAGTTCGTGCGACTCGGCCGCGCTGCAGGAATGCTCAGCCACGCGCCGATCTGGATTGACGATACGCCAGGCATTTCGCTGCTGGAGATGCGATCGAAAGCGCGCCGCCTGAAAACGGACAACGACATCGGCATGATAGTCGTCGATTATCTCCAGCTGATGACGGGTCCAACCAATCAGGAAAGCAGGCAGCAGGAAATCAGCTACATCTCGCGCTCGCTGAAATCCCTTGCGCGTGAGCTCAAGGTTCCGGTTGTTGCGCTCTCGCAGCTTTCGCGCGCGCCGGAGCAGAGAACCGGCGAGAACAAACGGCCGCAGCTTTCCGACCTTCGCGAATCAGGTGCCATCGAGCAGGATGCAGATCTGGTGATGTTTATCTATCGCCAGGAGATGTACGATGGCGCGGTCGACAAGGATGGCAACTCGCTCGAGGGCCGCGCGGAAATCATTGTCGGCAAGCAGCGTAATGGACCGACAGGATTCGTGAACCTGTACTTCAACAAGACGTACACTCGCTTCGAAAACTATTCAGCGCGCGCGCAGGAGCAGTGAGCCCAAAAGCACGGAGCGTCTTTCGCTGTACCAACTGCGGAGCAGAACATCCCCGGTGGGCGGGACGCTGTGACGTTTGCGGCGAATGGAATACGCTCGTTGAAGAAGCACTGCCAAAGTCCTCTACCGGGAACAAAGGCGCCGCCCGACGCATTGGCGGACACAAGACGCTGGCGGAAGGCGGATCGGTAGCGTCGCCGATCAAACTCGGGAACGTTGCAGGACGGGCCGAGGAGCGATGGAAAACCGGTATCGATGAGTTCGACTTTGTGCTCGGCGGAGGGATTGTTCCGGGCTCGATGATACTCATCGGCGGTGAGCCGGGAATCGGAAAGTCTACGCTCCTGCTGCAGGTTGCAGGAAAGCTTGAATCGTCCGGGCACCGGACACTCTATGTCTCGGGTGAGGAATCGCCGCTGCAGGTGAAATTGCGCGCAGATCGCCTGTCTGCAGAAGCGAGCGAGGTAGACCTCCTTGGCGAAACTCTGCTCGAGACAATAATTGCGACCGCTGCGGCGGAAGGTCCGTCAGTGTTAATCGTCGATTCGATTCAGACTGTATTCACGGCAGATCTCGAAGGCGCACCGGGAAGTGTTGGACAGGTGCGCGAATGCGCTGCGAGACTGATGCGCTTCGCAAAGGAAACGGGGATCACAGTATTCGTTGTCGGACACGTGACACGTGAGGGTGGAATCGCTGGTCCCAAGACGCTCGAGCACATCGTCGACACCGTTCTTTACTTCGAAGGCGAGGGAATGCTCGATCATCGGATTCTGCGCGCGATCAAGAATCGATTTGGAAGCGTGGATGAGATCGGAGTTTTCCGAATGACCGAATCGGGTCTCGATCCCGTATCGAATCCGTCAGAGCTCTTCCTCGGCGACAGGGAAAATCACGCATCCGGCAGCGCCGTCACTGCACTTCTCGAAGGCTCACGTCCCGTACTGATTGAAATTCAGGGTCTTGCAGCGAAGGCCGGATTTGGAACACCGCAGCGGGTTACGACGGGATTCGACAACCGCCGTCTCGCGCTCCTGCTTGCAGTGCTCGACAAAAGAGCCGGGCTCTCGTTTTCCCAGCTCGACGTGTTTCTCAATGTCGTAGGCGGAGTTCGATTGTCGGAGCCGGCAGGAGATCTTGCTGTTGCGGCAGCGCTCGCCTCGAGTGTCTATGACCGTCCGCTCCTGGAAGAGTCGATCTTTCTTGGAGAAGTTGGACTCGGCGGAGAGATCAGGCCTGTCTCACAGTCGGAGCGAAGGCTCGCTGAGGCTGCAAAGATGGGAATGCGCACAGCATTCATGTCGCGCCGGGCAATTCCCGCGCGCGTTCCAAAAGGAATCAAGCCCGTTGGTGTGCGCACTGTGGGCGAGCTTTTCACTCAGCTATTTCAGTGAAAAAGGACGTCGGCGTTGTAATTGTCGCCGGCGGAAAGGGCACTCGCACCGGCGGAGAAGAGCTGAAGCAGTTCCGCTGGGTTGCAGGTAAACCCATGCTGCTGCACAGCCTTCAGGCATTTCAGGAGCGGGACGACGTCGCGATGGTAGTTGTCGTGCTTCCGCATGAACACGTCGGCGATCCGCCTCCCTGGCTCTTTCAATGCGACACCGAACGACTCCTGCTTTCGGTTGGCGGGCGTGAGCGAAGCGACTCAGTGCGCAACGGGCTGGAAGACCTGGGCGACGATATTGACATTGTCGTGATTCACGATGCAGCGAGGCCTTTCGTCACGCCGCGGATGATAGAGGACGTGATCAGTGAAGCGCGCAAGGGAAACGCAGTAACGACAGCCCTTCCTGTTGTCGACACTCTTCTCCGCGTCGATGGCGATCATCACGCGGTGAACGACATCGTCGATCGCAACGGTGTTGTGCGAGTCCAGACGCCGCAGGCATTTCCCCGTGAGATGATCGAACGCGCTCATGCCGAAGCAACGAGTGCGGGTGTGACTGCAACGGACGACACGGCACTGTGCCAGCGACTGGGAATTCCGATCGTCGTGGTGCCGGGCAGCGAGCGCGCGATGAAGATCACGACAGAGCGTGATTTCGCTCTAGCTGAGGCTCTGAGTATCTTGCGTGAATGAGCATTGGACCGTTCACTGTTCCATT